>NZ_CBDKZX010000035.1:0-42372 GCF_965301105.1 Kluyvera sp. | reverse complement strand
GAATATGTTATAGACAACAATTAATTTAATCTAAAAGGTATATTAAATTAGGGTTAATAAATCCATGCTAATAATTATATTGATGTGTTAATTATGTGGAGGGTGGCGTCAATGGTTGGTAACTTAATGATTAAATTGAATGGATGAAATCATGTCTTTAATTTAAAATTATTTAATTCGATTCTGAAGCATTCGGGAGAATATGTCTATAGGGAACGAATAGAGTAAAATATTTTTTTGTAAAATTGTTTGTTTTGTAATCAGTGGCTGAAATATTTCTCGGCAATGACCTAATCCTGTTATGACTGTGTGTAGGATGCGCCGAACGCAGAACGAGCGGTTCTGTGCCGTAAAGGTCCGGACGGGCTGTGAATTATTCACCTCGCCTGATACCCTTATATTAAAAATCAGGAGCGCAAATGTATTTGATCAACGGTAAAGCCTCTGACCTCTTACCCGTCGCCGACCGTGGGCTACAGTTTGGCGATGGCTGTTTTACAACGGCGCGGGTGAGGGAAGGGCGCATCGCTTTGCTGGCCGCACATCTCGCGCGGCTACAGCAGGCCTGCGCTCGGCTGGCAATTCCGTTCGACGCGTGGGAGATGCTTGATGAAGAGATGCGGCGCATGGCGTTGCCGCATGCGGACGGGGTGCTGAAGGTGACGATCACCCGCGGCGCGGGTGGTCGCGGCTATAGCTCGGCAGACTGCCAGCAGCCGACACGAATTCTCAGCATTTCTGCCGCTCCTGCCCACTATGCCCGCTGGAAGGAGACAGGGGCGACGCTGGCGTTGAGCCCGGTTCCGCTCGGGCGTAATCCTTACCTGGCCGGGCTTAAACACCTCAATCGCCTTGAACAGGTGCTGATTCGTTCTCATCTTGAGCAGACAAACGCCGATGAGGCCCTTGTCCTTGACAGCGACGGGTGGCTTACGGAATGCTGTGCCGCCAATCTGTTCTGGCGCTGCGGCCGCGATGTGTATACGCCGCGCCTCGATCAGGCGGGGGTGAACGGTATTATGCGGCAATTTATTATCGCCCAACTGGCACCGACGGCCTATCGCGTGGTCGAAGTGAATGCGCCTCTGTCGGCGCTGGAACAGGCGGATGAAGTGCTGATATGCAACGCGCTGATGCCGGTAGTCCCTGTTCAACGCTATGCGGATTTGCACTGGTCAGCCCGCGAGCTTTACCAATTTTTAGCCCCAATTTGTGAGTCGTCTGATTAGCATGATGAAACTGTTACGCTTTGTTCTGTTGGTATTGATTGGTCTCGGCATTGCCGCTGGCGTCGGTATGTGGAAGGTGCGTCAGATGGCGGATAGCGCGCTGCTGATTAAAGAAGATACTGTCTTTACGCTGAAAGCGGGGACCGGTCGCCTGGCGCTGGGCGACCAGCTGTATGCCGACAAGGTGATAAACCGTCCGCGCGTTTTCCAGTGGCTGCTGCGCCTGGAGCCAGAACTCTCGCATTTTAAGGCCGGTACCTATCGCTTTACCCCACAGATGACCGTCCGTGAGATGCTGCAACTGCTGGCAAGCGGCAAAGAAGCCCAGTTCCCGCTGCGCTTCGTGGAAGGGATGCGCCTGAGCGATTACCTGAAGCAGCTGCGTGAGGCGCCTTATATCAAACACACGCTCAGCGATGACAGCTACGCCACCGTCGCGAAAGCGTTGGCGCTGGATAATCCTGAGTGGATTGAAGGCTGGTTCTGGCCGGATACCTGGATGTATACCGCCAATACCACCGACGTGGCCATCCTCAAACGCGCGCATCAGAAGATGGTGACCCAGGTTGATAAAGTCTGGGAAGGCCGCATGGACAACCTGCCGTATCAGGATAAAAACCAGCTGGTGACCATGGCGTCGATTATTGAAAAAGAGACGGCGGTGCCGGAGGAGCGCGATCGCGTGGCGTCGGTGTTTATCAATCGATTACGCCTCGGCATGCGCCTGCAGACGGACCCAACGGTCATCTACGGGATGGGGGAGAGCTACGACGGCAAGATTTCGCGTAAGGATCTTGAGACCCCAACCGCGTATAATACCTACACCATTTCCGGTCTGCCGCCGGGCGCGATTGCCAGCCCGGGCGAAGCGTCGCTGAATGCGGCCGCGCATCCGGCTAAAACGCCATATCTGTATTTTGTGGCCGATGGTAAAGGCGGGCATACGTTTAATACCAATCTTGCAGACCATAACCGGTCGGTGCAGGGTTACCTGAAAGTGCTAAAGGATAAAAATGCGCAGTAATTACATCGTCATTGAAGGACTGGAAGGGGCGGGCAAAACCACCGCGCGGGATGTGGTTGTGGAAACACTGCGCGACCTCGGCGTGAACGACCTGCTGTTTACCCGCGAGCCGGGCGGCACCGTGCTGGCGGAAAAGCTGCGCAGCCTGGTGCTGGACATTAAATCGGTCGGCGACGAAGTGATTACCGATAAAGCGGAAGTGCTGATGTTCTACGCCGCCCGCGTGCAGCTGGTTGAAACGGTGATCAAACCGGCGCTGGCAAGCGGGCAGTGGGTGATTGGCGATCGTCATGACCTTTCCACCCAGGCCTACCAGGGCGGCGGCCGCGGTATCGATCGCACGATGCTGGCGACCCTGCGCGACGCGGTGCTGGGGGATTTTCGCCCGAATCTGACCATTTATCTCGACGTGACGCCGGAAGTGGGCCTCAAGCGCGCCCGCGCTCGTGGCGATCTCGATCGCATCGAGCAAGAGTCGCTGAACTTCTTTAACCGCACCCGCGCGCGCTATCTTGAACTGGCGGCGGCGGATGACAGCATTATCACCGTTGACGCGACCCAACCGCTGGAGAAAGTGATGAGCGATATTCGCGCCGCGGTCACCGGGTGGGTAGCGGAGCAGCAGGCATGAAATGGTATCCGTGGTTACGCCCGCCGTTTGAACAGCTCGTCACGAGCTATCAGGCCGGACGTGGTCACCATGCGCTGCTGGTTCAGGCGCGCAGCGGAATGGGGGCTGACTCGCTGGTCTACGCCATCACCCGTTTTCTGATGTGCCAGAACCCGGACGGCCATAAAAGCTGCGGCCAGTGCCATAGCTGTCAGCTGATGCAGGCGGGAACGCACCCTGACTACTACGCGCTGCAGCCCGAGAAGGGCAAAAGTACGTTAGGCATCGACGCGGTACGTGAGGTGAGCGAAAAGCTGTACGAGCATTCTCGCCTGGGCGGGGCAAAGGTGGTGTGGATAGCGGATGCTACGCTGCTGACCGAAGCTGCCGCCAACGCGCTTCTGAAAACGCTGGAAGAACCGCCGAAAAATACCTGGTTTTTCCTTGCTTGTCAGGAGCCTGCGCGGCTGCTGGCAACGCTGCGTAGCCGCTGTCGTTTTTTCCATCTGGCGCCGCCGAGCGAACAGTACGCGCTGGCGTGGCTGGAGAGAGAAAACAGCGCCTCGCGCGATGCGCTGCTGACGGCGTTGCGTTTGTCCGATCATGCGCCCGCCGCGGCGCTGGAGCTGTTGGCCCCAGAGACCTGGGCCACGCGCGAAAAATTTTGTCAGGCGCTGGGCGTGACGCTCAACAGCGGCGACTGGCTGGCGTTTTTGCCCTCGCTGAACCATGATTCAGTCGTGCAGCGTTTACACTGGCTGTCGTCATTACTGCTCGATGCCCTCAAATATCAGCAGCGCATTACGCGGCTGACCAATGCCGATAGCCTGCCGCTGGTCGCCCAGCTGGCGCAAACGCTGTCCGCCGCGCGCCTGCAGGCGATTGTCGCCGATGCTTGCGCCTGTCGTGAACAGCTGCAAAGCGTCACGGGGCTGAACCGCGAACTTATTCTCACCGAGCGCCTTCTGCGCTGGGAACAATATCTGCAACCTGGTGCGGTGCTGCCGGTATCCCACCTCTAAGAGAGACATTATGTTTTTAGTCGACTCGCACTGCCATCTCGATGGCCTTGATTATCAATCCCTGCATAAAGACGTGGATGACGTGATGGCGAAAGCCGCCGCGCGTGACGTCCGTTTTGCCCTGGCGGTGGCGACGACGCTGCCTGGCTATCATCGTATGCGTGAGCTGGTGGGCAATCGCCCGGAAGTGGTCTTCTCCTGCGGTGTGCATCCGCTCAATCAGGATGAACCGTACGATGTTGAAGAGCTGCGCCGTCTGGCGGCAGAAGAGGGCGTGGTGGCGATGGGCGAAACCGGCCTTGATTACTTCTATACGCCGGAAACCAAACCGCAGCAGCAGCTGTCGTTCCGCCACCATATTCAGATAGGCCGTGAGCTGAATAAGCCGGTAATCGTCCATACCCGCGATGCCCGCGCTGATACGCTGGCAATCCTGCGGGAAGAAAAAGTGACGGATTGCGGCGGTGTACTACACTGTTTCACTGAAGACGTGGAGACGGCAGGAAAGCTGTTGGATATGGGTTTCTATATCTCGTTTTCCGGGATTGTGACCTTCCGTAACGCGGAGCAACTGCGCGAAGCCGCACGCTATGTCCCGCTGGACAGGCTGCTGGTTGAGACCGATTCGCCTTATCTGGCGCCGGTGCCGCATCGCGGTAAAGAGAACCAGCCGGCGATGGTGCGTGACGTCGCTGAATACATGGCGGTACTGAAAGGCGTTAGCGTTGAACAGCTGGCGCAGCAGACCACCGAGAACTTCTCGACGCTCTTCCATATTGATCCCGCCCGTCTGCAATCCGCCTGATTTCAGAGCTTATTTTAATGCTCGTAATTAATGGTTAAAGCGAGTACAGTTCACCGCCGTAAAAGTGGCGGTGAATGTTAATCTTGCAACATGCGGACATGTTTTATGTAAAGATTATTCAGTTTTTGCGCCATAGCTCTTTGAAACGTGATAGCCGTCAAACAAAATCACAGGGAATTATTTTACTCTGTGTAATAAATAAAAAGGGCACTTAGATGTCCTGTCCCTGGTGAGTTCCTCCCCTCTCACCGATGCGTGAAAACGTAGATAAAAGTACAAAAAACTCAGGAGCACTCCTTATTATGTTTAAGAATGCATTTGCTAACCTGCAGAAGGTCGGTAAATCGCTGATGCTGCCGGTTTCCGTACTGCCTATCGCAGGTATCCTGCTGGGCGTCGGTTCCGCAAACTTCAGCTGGCTGCCAGCCGTCGTTTCTCATGTTATGGCAGAAGCAGGCGGTTCTGTTTTTGCTAACATGCCGCTTATCTTCGCTATCGGTGTGGCGTTAGGCTTCACCAATAACGATGGCGTATCCGCACTGGCCTCAGTCGTCGCTTATGGCATCATGGTGAAAACCATGGCTGTGGTTGCGCCGCTGGTACTGCACTTACCGGCTGAAGAAATTGCTGCTAAACACCTGGCTGATACCGGTGTTCTCGGCGGTATCATCTCCGGTGCCATCGCTGCGTACATGTTCAACCGCTTCTACCGCATCAAGCTGCCAGAATACCTGGGCTTCTTCGCGGGCAAGCGCTTTGTACCGATTATCTCCGGTCTGGCCGCTATCTTCACTGGCGTGATCCTGTCCTTCATCTGGCCGCCAATCGGTACTGCTATCCAGACCTTCTCTCAGTGGGCTGCTTACCAGAACCCGGTTGTCGCGTTCGGTATCTACGGCTTCATCGAGCGTTGCCTGGTGCCGTTCGGTCTGCACCATATCTGGAACGTTCCTTTCCAGATGCAGATTGGCGAATACACCAACGCAGCAGGTCAGGTCTTCCACGGCGATATCCCGCGTTACATGGCGGGCGACCCGACTGCGGGCAAACTGTCCGGTGGCTTCCTGTTCAAAATGTACGGTCTGCCGGCAGCCGCTATCGCTATCTGGCACTCTGCTAAACCAGAAAACCGCGCCAAAGTGGGCGGTATCATGATCTCCGCAGCGCTGACCTCGTTCCTGACCGGTATCACCGAGCCGATCGAGTTCTCCTTCATGTTCGTTGCGCCGATCCTGTACGTTATCCACGCGATTCTGGCTGGCCTGGCGTTCCCGATCTGTATCCTGCTGGGTATGCGTGACGGTACTTCCTTCTCTCACGGTCTGATCGACTTTATCGTTCTGTCCGGTAACAGCAGCAAGCTGTGGCTGTTCCCGATTGTCGGTATCTGCTATGCGATCGTGTACTACGTTATCTTCCGCGTGCTGATTAAAGCACTGGATCTGAAAACGCCGGGTCGTGAAGACACCACTGAAGAATCCAAAGCGGGCGCAACCAGTGAAATGGCTCCGGCGCTGATTGCAGCCTTCGGCGGTAAAGAAAACATCACCAACCTCGACGCTTGTATCACCCGTCTGCGCGTGAGCGTAGCCGACGTCGCCAAAGTGGATCAGGCTGGCCTGAAGAAACTGGGCGCTGCGGGTGTGGTTGTCGCAGGTTCCGGTGTTCAGGCGATTTTCGGGACCAAATCCGATAACCTGAAAACCGAGATGGACGACTATATTCGCAATAACTAAGTTATTTCGAAGTCGAAAATTTGGGGAGACTAAGGCAGCCGAATGGCTGCCTTTTTTACGTCTGACGGATGGGGACTGGTCCCGGCGGCGCTTCGCCTGGACGGGCTACCTGGAACCTGTAGCTCAGGCGCCGGGGAGCGCGATGCTCAGGCAGACAAAAAAGGGAGCCTTATGGCTCCCTTGGTTTTGTCTGGCAATTAAATCAGAACTGATAGCTTGCGGTAATGCTTACGTTGCGAGGTTCACCGTAAACGATAGAACCGTCGATATTGGTATCGTAGGTTTTATCAAACAGGTTGTTGATATTGCCCTGTAGGGCAAAGTTTTTCGTCACCTGGTAGCGGGTGAACAAATCCACCAGCGCATAGCTGCCTTGCTCTGCACGGAAAGTGCCGTACGGTGTTACCGTGTCTTTATACACGCGGTTCTGCCAGTTCACGCCGCCGCCGACGGTCAGCTCCGGCATCACCGGCAGACGATAGCGGGTAAACAGCTTCACGGATGTGCGTGGCAGGTTCGGGTTTACCGCCTTGCCATCGCTGTCTTCTGCGACGTAGCGGGTCGCCCCGAAGGTCATCTGCCAGTTATCGGTGAGCGCGCCGTTAATTTCAAACTCTACGCCTTTGCTGACGGTGCCGTCGACGGTGGTGTAGGCGATTTCGCCGTTGCTGCCGGCAATCGGCACGCCGGTAGACTGCCCCAGGTTATCCTGCTCAATACGGAACACGGACAGGGTGGTGGTCAGGCGGCTGTCCATCCAGTCGGATTTCAGGCCCACCTCGTAGTTGTTGCCGGTAATCGGCTTCAGGTATTTACCGGAACTGTCTTTGTCGTTTTGCGGCTGGAAGATAGAGGTATAGCTGGCGTAGGTGGACCAGTTTTCGTTGATGTCATACACCAGGCCCGCATACGGCGTAGTGTGGTTCTGCTCCATGGTGTAGGACAGCGTGTTAACGCTCCAGTTGGTGTAACGCGCGCCGACGATCAGGTGCAGCGGGTCGGCCAGCGAGATACGCGTCGCGGCGTACAGCGACTTCATGCGCGTAGTATCGTCCTGCGCCAGGCTTTGCGGATCCCAGCTGGTTTGCGGGAAGCTGGCGCTGTTGAAGTTATAGAAGCTGCCAATCTCATCCGGGAAGACGTTGGCCCACGAACTGTAGTAGCGGTTATTTTGCTTGCTATAGCTGCCGCCGAGCATCAGGTTGTGCTGGCGCCCGAACAGGTCATAGCTGCCGTCGGCGTACAAATCCAGCGCGTCTACTTTACGCTTGCCGCTGTTCCAGCCCGTTCCCCCTACATAGTCATAGCCCGGGCCGTAGCTGCCGTACGGGCCGACTAACGTACCGTCGGCTTTATTGACGTAAGCATCGATGTACATCATTTTACTGTCGAACTTTACCTCGGAGTGGGTGGCGTTCAGCGTTGCCTGCCAGGTATCGGCGAAACGCTGCGTCAGGGTCATAAATACCTTATTGATGTCTTTATCGTTGTAGGCCCAATCCGGTGAAGTGCTGTGCGCGCGATCGTAATGGTTGGTGCTGCCGTCGGTATTCCAGCGCGGCAGGCCGCCCCAGGTTGGGCTATTGATATCGATACGTTGATATTCATAGCCAACGGAGAGCGCGGTGGTGTCGCCCAGATCGGCATCGAGAATGCCGGAGAAGAAGGTTTTGTCGTTATTGTAGCGGTCAAGCCAGGAGTCGTTGTTCTGATAGCCGGCCACGATACGCGCACGCACTTTACCGTCTTCGGTCAGTGGGCTTTGCAGGTCGGCAACGTAGCGCTGCTTATTCCAGCTACCATATTCGGCAGAGAGATTGCCTTTAAACGTCTGGCTGGTGGCGTGTTTGCGAACCATGTTGATCGAGGCGGAAGGGTTACCGGTGCCGGTCATCAGGCCGTTCGCGCCGCGAACCACTTCCACGCGTTCAAACAGCGCGGTATCGGAAAGGGCATCGCCCAGATTCCAGCGGGATTCAAAATAGGTCGGAATGCCATCGACCATATAGTTGTCAATTTCAAAACCGCGAGAGAAGTAGCTGGTACGGTCGGAATCGGCCTGGCTGCTGGTAATGCCCATGGTGTTGTTCATCACGTCGCCCAGCGTTTGCAACTGCTGATCCTGCATACGTTGCTCGCTGACGATGGTGACCGACTGCGGAATATCGCGCTGGACCATCTGCATCTTCGTGCCGGCAGTGGTGGTTTTCACGCTATAGTCCTGCGTTTCGCTATCGTTGCCAGTATTGCTGGTGCCATCAACGATAATCGTATCTTCACTGGCGGCAAAGCTTAAGCCTGGGGACAACGCGAGCGCGATGCCCATCGCCAGCATTGACGGCGCCAGACGGCCGTTGCGGATATTGGAAATGTGAGACATATAAACCCTTACTCAATCGTCATTATTTTTGTCCGCCGCTCTGTGGTGACGGTCGTGTTATAGGCCAACGCGCATGCATATAATGAATGCAAATGAGAAATATACGCATTTTTATTACAATGTAAACAAAAGTAAGAACGCGATTGGGAAAGAATGAAACGGGATTTCAGGAGTGGAGAGAAAACAATACGGCCGCATCAGCGGCCGTATAAGGATGAAAAAATAAAAAAAATAATCAGTCTGTTATTTCGTTCAGGCGAGGGCGTTTTCTTCCAGTTGACGCATAAACTGACGAACCCAATCCATGCGCGTCTTACGCTCGCCGAGCTCCTGGAAGAACTTCAGCCGTGTCGGGCCGTCAAGGCGGAAGTGCTGCGGCTGTTTTTGCAGCAGGCCAATCAGCCACGTTGGGTTGACGTGATTCTTCTCGGCAAATTCAATCACGCCGCCTTTCTCGTTGCCTTCCAGCTTACGGATCCCCAGCTTTTGCGCCTGCTGACGCAGACGGGCGATATCCAGCAGGTTACGCGCTGCATCCGGTAGCAGGCCGAAGCGATCGATCAGCTCGACTTTGATCTCTTCCAGCTCGTTTTCGTTCTTCGCGCTGGCAATACGCTTGTAGAAGGAGAGGCGCGTGTTAACGTCCGGGATAAAATCATCCGGCAACAGCGACGGCATACGCAGCTCAACTTCGGTTTGCTGACTGGTTAAATCCTCCAGCGACGGTTCGCGACCCTCTTTTAGCGCATCGACGGCGTTTTCCAGCATCTCCATGTACAGCGAGAAGCCGATGGATTCCATCTGTCCGCTTTGCCCTTCGCCCAGCAGTTCGCCCGCACCGCGAATTTCGAGGTCGTGGGTGGCCAGCGCAAAACCTGCGCCCAAATCTTCCAGTGAGGCGATGGCTTCCAGACGTTTCTGGGCATCCGGGGTCATGGCTTTAGGATGCGGCGTCAGCAGCCAGGCATAGGCCTGGTGGTGCGAACGCCCCACGCGGCCGCGCAGCTGATGCAGCTGCGCCAGACCAAAGTGGTCGGCGCGCTCGATGATGATGGTATTGGCGGTCGGAATGTCGATACCGGTCTCGATGATGGTGGTACACACCAGCACGTTAAAGCGCTGGTGGTGGAAATCGTTCATCACCCGTTCCAGCTCGCGCTCGCGCATCTGGCCGTGACCGATGGCGATACGCGCTTCCGGCACCAGTTCCGCCAGTCTATCGGCGGCTTTCTGAATATTCTCGACATCGTTGTACAGGTAGTACACCTGGCCGCCGCGCAGCGTTTCACGCAGGATCGCTTCGCGCACCACCAGACTATCGTACTCACGCACAAAGGTTTTGACCGCCAGACGGCGGGCAGGTGGGGTAGCGATAATCGACAGATCGCGCATACCGCTCATCGCCATATTCAGGGTTCGCGGAATAGGCGTGGCGGTGAGCGTCAGAATGTCGACGTCGGCGCGCATCGCTTTAATGCGCTCTTTGTGGCGCACGCCGAAGCGATGCTCTTCATCGACGATCAGCAGCCCCAGATCGCGCAGCTTCACGTCGCTTTGCAGCAGCTTGTGGGTACCGATCAGAATATCGATTTTGCCCTCGGCGGCTTCCGCCAGAATCTGCGTCTGCTCTTTGGCGCTGCGGAAGCGGGAGAGCATCTCAATGCGCACCGGCCAGTTGGCGAAACGGTCGCGGAAGTTATCATAGTGCTGCTGCGCCAGCAGGGTCGTCGGCACCAGCACCGCAACCTGCTTATGGTTCTCGACCGCGAGGAAGGCGGCGCGCATCGCAACTTCGGTTTTACCAAAGCCAACGTCGCCGCACACCAGACGATCCATCGCCAGCGGCTGGCACATGTCGCTGAGCACCGCGTTGATCGCCTGGGCCTGATCCGGCGTGGTTTCAAACGGGAAGCTGTCGCAGAACAGCTGATACTGTTCACGATCGTGCTTGAAGGCGAAGCCCTCTTTCGCTGCCCGCTGGGCGTAGATATCCAGCAGCTCCGCGGCCACATCGCGCACTTTTTCCGCCGCTTTTTGTCGCGCGCGGCTCCAGGCATCGCCGCCCAGTTTGTGCAGCGGCGCGTTCTCTTCCGCGCCGCCGGCGTAGCGGCTAATCAGGTGCAATGAGGAGACCGGTACGTACAGCTTGGCGTCGTTGGCGTAGGTGAGGATCAGATACTCGGCGGTGATGCCGCCTGCTTCCAGGGTCGTCATGCCGCCGTAGCGTCCTACGCCGTGCTCGAGATGCACCACCGGCTGGCCGATGTGCAACTCCGCCAGGTTACGAATCAGGGTATCCGGGTTAATGGTCCGACGGGCATCCTGACGGCGACGCGCCACGCGCTCACCCAGCAGATCGCTTTCGCAAATCAGCGCCAGGTTATGTTGCGTATCGATAAAGCCATGCTCGGCGGCGCCGATCATCAGATAGTGACCTTTACCGCTTGCTTCATCGAGCCGCTGAATCCGTTTTGGCGACAGCTTGATCCGCGCCAACAGTTCGCCTAACGCTTCGCGGCGGCCCTCGCTCTCTACCGAGAAGACCACCGGCCCGCTAAAGGACTCGATAAACTTACGCAGGTTATCCAGCGGCGATTTATTTTGCGCCTGGACGGAAAGGTCCGGCAGCGGCTGGAAGCCGAGGTTGGTATTCGCCGCTTTGTCTGCCAGATGCTCGGTTTTAAGCTGGATACGCGGCCATTTTTTCAGCTCGCTGTTCAGCTCTTCGGTACGCAGCCACAGCTGGGCTGGAGGCAGCAGCGGACGCATCGGATCCACGCCGCGGTTTTCAAAACGTGCCTGTGCATCAGCCTGGAAACGGTTGGCGCTGGCCTCGACGTCGCCGGTATTCACCAGCAGAGTGTTGGCCGGGAAATAGCTGAACAGCGCGGGCAGCGGCTCGCTGAAGAACAGCGGCTGCCAGTATTCGATCCCGGCAGGCAGCGTGCCTTTACTGACCTGCTGGTAGATATGTTCGGCGTCACGTTTGACCTCAAACTTATCGCGCCATTGGCTGCGGAACAGTTCGATAGCGGTTTTATCGGTCGGGAATTCGTGCGCGGGCAGCAGGTTAATGGCTTCCACCTCTTCCAGCGTACGCTGGCTGTCGACGTCAAAGACGCGCAGGCTGTCGATTTCATCGTCGAAGAAGTCAAGGCGATAGGGCTGCTCGCTGCCCATTGGATAGAGATCCAGCAGCGCACCGCGGGTGGCGTATTCACCGTGCTCCATCACCTGATCGACATGACGATAACCCGCGCTGTCGAGCTGGCTGCGCAGGGCGTCGCGCGACAGGCGCTGGCCTTTTTTCATCACCAGCGCGTGGCCGTGCAGGAAACTGTGCGGGCAGACGCGCTGCATCAGCGTGCTAACCGGCACGATCAGCACGCCGCGCTGCATGGTGGGTAACTGGTAGAGCGTCGACAGGCGCGAGGAGATAATATCCTGATGCGGTGAGAAGCTGTCATAGGGCAGCGTCTCCCAGTCGGCTAGGTTCATCACCAGGCTGTCGGTAAACTGAGCAATTTCATCGTGCAGGCGCAGGGCGTTCTGCATATCCGGGGCGATTAACACCACCGGCCCCGCATGACGCTCGGCGATATCCGCCACCAATGTCGCGCAGGCCGCGCCGGTCAGTTCGCCAAGCAGGCGCTGGTCGCCGGGTTTTGTCGGTAGGGCATAACGGGCAAGTTCAGGCATAGTCAGCGCACGTTCTCCAGAAGGCCGTATTTCCACGGTAATAATATAAATTTGCTGTACTTATTATCCGTGATGGTGGCCGGAGTGCAACCGCTGAAAATGCGGGGATGGCGCGTTTCAGATCATTTGCCGCTTCTGCTGGCTGAGCTTGCGGTACTGCTGTGGCGACATGCCGACCAATTTGCTGAAGGTGCTGTAAAAACGGCTACTGGAACGAAAACCCGCAGTCATGGCAACGTCAATGATGGTTTTATCCGTATCGCTCAACAGCGCGCGGACGTGGTTGATGCGCATCGCCGTAATGTACTGCTTTAAGGTGAGCTGCATGACGCGCTGGAAAATGCCCATCGCGTAGTTGGCATTCAGCTTCACATGTTCCGCGACGTCATTGATGGTTAACGCCTGATCATAGTTATCGGCAATAAAACCAAGCATCTGGCTGACGTAAAACTGCGCGTGGCGCGAGACGCTGTTTTTGTGCGTGCGTGAGGTTTTATTCAGCAGGATAGGCTGCCAGCCGGAGAGGCTAAAACGCTTGAGCATCAGGGCTATTTCATCGATGGCCAACTGACGAATCTGTTCATTCGGGCTGGCAAGCTCCTGCTGCCAGCGGGTCACTTCAAAGGCGCTCAGCTGCTGAGTGGCGAGCGACTTTATCACCATGCCATGGGTTACGTAGTTGACCAGTTCGCGGTCCAGCGGCCAGGAGAGGAACAAATGCATAGGGAGGCTGAAAATCGCCATCTGCTGACAATGTCCCGGACGGGTGAGCTGGTGCGGCGTACAGGCCCAGAAGAGGGTGATATGCCCTTGTTTTATCTGCACGACTTCATTGTTGATCAGGTATTCGACGTCACCATCAAATGGCACGTTCACCTCGACCTGTCCGTGCCAGTGGCTGGCGGGCATGGCGTGCGGTGGACGAAGTTCAACATCAAGACGCTGGTATTCCGAATAGAGTGAGAGTGGGCTACGGGTCTGTTTTTCATCGCCATTGCACATGTGCGGGTCGGGCGGAAGAAGTGGGATTGGCTCGTTGCTCATGGCGGCTCCATTTCCTGATTTATCAGAATGACGTCAGAGCGGGGAGTTAACAACCCGGAAGTCGGCTGCAAAACCCATCGCTTAGTCTAATAGTAACCGCTAATTCAGGCCGTATACTCTGCTTTTGCGCTCATTTATTCCCAAAAGCTCAGATCACCCGCTGCCCGATCGCCGATCTGAGTTTATGGGAATGCTCATCGCGGAAGGTGGAAGTTTTCCCGAGTACCGCATGCCACCATGTTCTTGTCCACTTATTGTTCTGGAGAGTCATGATGACAGCACCCAAAATTACTTTTATCGGCGCCGGGTCGACGATTTTCGTTAAAAATATCCTCGGCGATGTTTTTCATCGTGAAGCATTGAAGTCGGCGCATATTGCCCTGATGGATATCGATGCCACGCGGCTGGAAGAGTCGCACATTGTGGTGCGCAAGCTGATGGATTCGGCCGGAGCATCTGGCCATATTACCTGTCATACCGACCAACGCGCGGCATTGCAGGGCGCGGACTTTGTGGTCGTCGCCTTCCAGATTGGCGGCTATGAACCCTGTACCGTGACCGACTTCGAAGTGTGTAAACGCCACGGGCTGGAACAAACCATCGCCGATACGCTTGGGCCGGGCGGCATTATGCGCGCGCTGCGGACCATCCCGCATCTCTGGCAGATTTGTGAGGATATGAGCGAGCTGTGCCCGAATGCCACCATGCTCAACTACGTTAACCCGATGGCGATGAACACCTGGGCAATGTACGCTCGCTACCCGCACATCAAACAGGTGGGGCTGTGCCATTCGGTACAAGGAACGGCGGAAGAGCTGGCTCGCGATCTCGGTATTGATCCCGCTTCGTTGCGTTATCGCTGCGCCGGTATTAACCACATGGCGTTCTATCTTGAACTGGAACGCAAAAACGCCGACGGCGAGTACGTCAATCTCTACCCGGAACTGCTGGCTGCCTATGCCGCAGGCGAGGCTCCGAAGCCGAATATTCATGGCAATACGCGCTGCCAGAACATCGTGCGCTATGAAATGTTCAAAAAGCTGGGCTACTTCGTCACCGAATCGTCCGAGCATTTCGCCGAATATACACCGTGGTTTATTAAGCCCGGACGCGAAGATCTGATCGAACGCTACAAGGTACCGCTGGACGAATACCCGAAACGTTGCGTTGAACAGTTGGCAAACTGGCATAAGGAGCTGGAAGAGTACAAAACCGCTGAACGTATTGATATTAAACCGTCGAGAGAGTATGCCAGCACCATCATGAACGCGCTGTGGACCGGCGAGCCGAGCGTTATTTATGGCAACGTACGTAACGACGGTCTGATTGATAACCTGCCGCAGGGCAGCTGCGTGGAGGTTGCTTGCCTGGTCGATGCGAACGGCATTCAGCCGACAAAAGTGGGGGCGATTCCCACGCACCTTGCGGCGATGATGCAGACCAATATCAACGTGCAGACGCTGCTGACGGAGGCCATTCTGACGGAAAATCGCGATCGTGTTTATCACGCGGCGATGATGGATCCGCATACCGCAGCCGTACTGGGCATCGACGAAATCTATGCGCTGGTGGATGACCTGATTACCGCCCACGGCGACTGGTTGCCAGCCTGGCTGCACCGCTAAAAAAATGACGGCGCCGGGCAAAGTATCCGGCGCTTTACCTCTCGCTAATAACAGAAGGCGGGCGCTGGTAACAGTGACCCGGTACCCTATGAGCATCTCTCTGACAACAAAACTCAGTTACGGATTCGGTGCGTTTGGTAAAGATTTCGCCATCGGCATTGTTTATATGTATCTGATGTATTACTACACCGACGTCGTCGGGCTGTCGGTTGGCCTGGTGGGCACGCTGTTCCTTGTGGCGCGTATCTGGGATGCGATAAACGACCCCATCATGGGATGGATAGTGAACGCCACGCGAACGCGATGGGGCAAATTCAAACCGTGGATCCTTATCGGTACGCTTGCGAACTCGCTGATTCTGTTTTTACTGTTCAGCGCTCATCTGTTTGAAGGCACCGCGCAGGTCGTTTTTGTCTGCGTCACCTATATCCTGTGGGGAATGACCTACACCATTATGGATATTCCTTTCTGGTCGCTGGTGCCGACGATTACCCTTGATAAGCGCGAACGCGAACAACTGGTTCCGTATCCGCGTTTCTTCGCCAGCCTGGCCGGATTTGTCACGGCAGGCATTACGCTACCTTTCGTGGAGGCCGTCGGCGGCGCGGATCGTGGGTTTGGTTTCCAGATGTTTACGCTGGTGCTGATTGCTTTCTTTATCGTCTCGACCGTTGTCACGCTGCGCAACGTGCACGAAGTTTTCTCCTCCGACAGCGACGCGGCTTCCGATAGTGCTCGTCTGACGTTAAAAGGGATTGTGGCGCTGATTTACAAAAACGATCAGCTCTCTTGCCTGTTGGGGATGGCGCTGGCTTACAACATTGCTTCTAACATCATTACTGGCTTTGCGATTTACTACTTCACCTACGTGATTGGCGATGCGGCACTGTTCCCGTACTACCTTTCCTACGCGGGCGCGGCGAATTTACTCACTCTGATTCTCTTCCCGAGGCTGGTGAACGCGCTGTCGAGACGCGTACTGTGGGCCGGGGCGTCAATTCTGCCGGTGATCAGCTGCATCGGGCTGTTTGCGATGGCGCTGGCGGGATATCACAACGCGCCGCTGATTATCGTGGCCGGAGTGTTCCTTAACGTGGGAACCGCGCTGTTCTGGGTTCTGCAGGTCATCATGGTGGCGGATACCGTCGACTATGGCGAGTACAAGCTCAACGTTCGCTGCGAAAGTATTGCTTACTCGGTGCAGACGATGGTGGTGAAGGGCGGTTCGGCATTTGCGGCTTTCTTTATCGCCGTGGTGTTGGGCATCATCGGCTATACCCCAAATGTGGTGCAGTCGGCGCAAACCGTTCAGGGCATGCAGTTTATTATGATTGCGTTACCAGCACTGTTTTTCATCATGACGCTGGTGCTCTATTTCCGTTATTACCGCCTGAATGGCGATGCCTTGCGGAAAATTCAGATTCACCTGTTGGATAAGTATCGCAAAACGCCATCGCCTGCCGTGGCGCTGGACAATCCAGCCCCAGTGGCGAGCGTTGTACGGGATGTAAAGGCGTAATCATGGAATGGACATCATGGATTGGCTATCTGGCAGCCTGTCTCACCACGCTCTCTTTTTTGCCGCAGGCCATTAAGGTTATTGTCACTCGCAACACCCAGGGCATTTCGGGTCTGATGTACGTGATGTTTGTCTGCGGGCTGGTGATGTGGCTGGTTTACGGTTTAATGATTGAAGACAAGGCCGTGAGTATGGCGAATTTTCTGACGCTGGTGTTCGCGATGCCGATCCTTGTCATTAAGCTGCGTCGAGGGTAGGGAAACCGGCCTGCAGGAGCCATCCTGTAGGCCGGATCGGCATTGGTGTCATCTGCCCGCGTTTAACTGACGGTTATGCCAGCGAGCAAGCAGCAGCACCGTGGTCAGCGCGCCCAGCAGGGCGCAAAATATATCCGATTGCGTATCCCACGGGTCCCCCTGAGTGCCGAGGAAATCATCCGCGCCTTGCCCCATCGCCAGGGCGGCCCACCATTCAATCAGCTCGTAGGTGGCGCTAATGGCCAGCGCCACGCAGCACACCAGAAATGCCAGCATTTTAGGACCTTTGACGATACTCCCGCGCCGCAGAATTTCGCGTGCCGCCAGCGCAGGTACCAGACCCTGGAAAAAGTGGCCGAGCTTGTCATAAGGGTTGCGGCTCAGGTTAAACCATTGCTGGACATCAAAGCCGATGGGCACCTTAGCGTAGGTATACTGACCGCCGACCATCAAAATAATGGCGTGACAGAAAATCAGCGCGTAAAGCAGCGGGGTGAGTGGATAACGGTGGGCGGTGAAAAGCAGCAACGGGACGATGATAATCACCGGCGTGACCTCCATCAGCCAGGTCACTTTTTCAGCGGCGTTAACGCCGGTGTAAACCAGAAAGAGGGCTAGCAGCAGCGCCCCCGTGCGCAATATCAGAGGGTTAACGGTGCGGTTCATCAGGCTTTCGCAAAGAGTTATGGAAAACATCACTATTGACCGTGTCGCTGAAAATTTCAACATTCGTATTCCCTTGTGATGAATTGTCAGCCTTGCGCTTACGGTTCAGTCATTTACCCATCCTGCTTTCGCTTATATACTCGTGCTTCTGCTATCAGCAACCAGACGGATTACATGTATCAACCTGTCGCACTATTTATCGGCCTGCGCTACATGCGTGGGCGAGCAGCGGACCGCTTCGGTCGCTTTGTTTCCTGGCTGTCGACAATCGGCATTACGCTTGGCGTGATGGCGCTGGTCACCGTCCTTTCGGTGATGAACGGCTTTGAACGCGAGCTGCAAAACAACATTCTGGGGCTGATGCCGCAGGCCATTCTGAGCGCTGAACAGGGTTCCCTGAATCCGCAAAAAATCCCGGAAGCGAGCGTGAAGCTCCAGGGCGTGACCCGTATTGCACCGCTGACCACCGGCGATGTGGTGCTGCAAAGCGCGCGTAGCGTCTCGGTGGGCGTCATGCTGGGTATTGACCCGGCGCAGAAAGATCCGCTGACGCCGTATCTGGTGAACGTCAAGCAAACCGATCTCACCGCCGGGAAATACAACGTGATTCTTGGCGAGCAACTGGCGGGCCAGTTAGGCGTCAATCGCGGCGATCAAATCCGCGTGATGGTGCCGTCTGCCAGCCAGTTCACCCCGATGGGGCGTCTGCCGAGCCAGCGCTTGTTCACGGTGATTGGCACCTTCGCCGCCAACAGCGAAGTCGATGGCTATCAGATGCTGGTCAATATTCAGGATGCCTCGCGTCTGATGCTCTATCCGCAGGGCAACATTACCGGCTGGCGTCTGTGGCTGGATAAACCGCTGCAGGTCGACACCCTCAGCCAGCAAACGCTGCCGGAAGGCACCAAATGGCAGGACTGGCGCGAGCGTAAAGGCGAGCTATTCCAGGCCGTGCGCATGGAAAAAAACATGATGGGGCTGCTGTTGAGCCTGATCGTCGCGGTCGCCGCGTTTAACATCATCACCTCGCTGGGGCTGATGGTGATGGAGAAGCAGGGCGAAGTGGCGATTCTGCAAACGCAGGGGCTGACGCCGCGGCAGATCCTCACCGTCTTTATGGTGCAGGGGGCCAGTGCGGGCATCATCGGCGCGGTGCTTGGCGCGCTGCTGGGCGTGCTGCTCGCCAGCCAGCTCAATAATTTAATGCCGATTATCGGCGCGTTCCTCGACGGTGCGGCGTTGCCGGTTGCCATCGAGCCGCTGCAGGTTATCGTGATTGCGCTGGTGGCGATGGCCCTGGCGCTGCTGTCAACGCTGTACCCTTCCTGGCGCGCTGCCGCCACCCAACCCGCTGAGGCTTTACGTTATGAATAAGATCCTGTTGCAATGCGACAACCTGTGCAAACGCTATCAGGAAGGCTCGGTGCAGACTGACGTGCTGCACAACGTTAGCTTCAGCGTGGGCGAGGGTGAAATGATGGCTATCGTCGGTACCTCGGGTTCCGGGAAAAGTACGCTGCTGCACCTGCTGGGCGGGCTGGATACGCCGACCTCCGGCGACGTCATTTTCAGCGGCCAGCCGATGAGCAAGCTCTCTTCGGCGGCGAAGGCCGAGCTGCGTAATCAGAAGCTTGGTTTTATCTACCAGTTCCACCACCTGCTGCCGGACTTTACCGCGCTGGAAAACGTGGCGATGCCGCTGCTGATTGGCAAAAAGAAAGCCGCTGAGATCAACTCGCGCGCGCTGGAGATGCTGAAAGCGGTCGGGCTGGCCCACCGTGCGAATCACCGTCCGTCGGAGCTGTCCGGCGGCGAGCGCCAGCGCGTGGCGATTGCCCGTGCGCTGGTCAATAACCCGCGCCTGGTGCTGGCGGATGAGCCCACCGGTAACCTCGATGCCAAAAACGCCGACAGCATTTTTAAACTGCTCGGCGAGCTGAACCAGTCGCAGGGAACGGCCTTCCTGGTGGTTACTCACGATCTGCAGCTGGCGAAACGCATGGGGCGTCAGTTGGAAATGCGCGACGGTCACCTGAGCGACCAACTGACCCTGATGGGAGCGCATTAATGGCTCCTTCGCTGTCGTTACTGATTGGCCTGCGCTTTAGCCGCGGGCGTCGGCGCAGCGGCATGGTGTCGCTGATTTCGGTTATCTCCACCGTGGGGATTGCGCTGGGCGTGGCGGTGCTGATCGTTGGCCTGAGCGCGATGAACGGCTTCGAGCGCGAGCTGAACAACCGCATTCTTGCGGTGGTGCCGCACGGCGAAATCGAAGCGGTCAATCCGCCGTGGAACGACTGGCAAAACGTGCTGCCGAAAGTTGAAGCGGTGAAAGGCATTGAGGCCGCGGCGCCGTACATCAACTTTACCGGCCTGGTGGAGAGCGGTAGCAACCTGCGCGCCATTCAGGTCAAAGGCGTCGATCCGCAGCAAGAGAGTAAACTGAGCGCTCTGCCGCGCTTTGTTCAGGCGAATGCCTGGGCGAATTTTAAGGCCGGAGAGCAGCAAATTATCCTTGGCAAAGGCGTCGCCGATGCGCTGAAGGTGAAAGCCGGAGACTGGGTGTCGATCATGATCCCCAACTCGAACCCCGAGCATAAGCTGCTGCAACCGAAACGCGTGCGCCTGCACGTCATCGGTATTCTCCAGTTGAGCGGTCAGCTTGACCACAGCTTCGCCATGATTCCGATGCAGGATGCCCAGCAGTATCTGGATATGGGAGAAAGCATCACCGGTATCGCCATTAAAGTGAACGACGTGTTCAACGCCAACAAACTGGTGCGCGACGCGGGCGAGGTCACCAACAACTACGTTTATATCAAGAGCTGGATTGGCACCTACGGCTATATGTATCGCGACATTCAGATGATCCGCGCGATTATGTATCTGGCGATGGTGCTGGTGATCGGCGTGGCCTGTTTTAACATCGTGTCGACGTTAGTGATGGCGGTGAAAGATAAAAGTAGCGATATTGCGGTCCTGCGCACATTGGGTGCCAAAGACGGGCTGATTCGCGCAATTTTCGTGTGGTATGGTTTATTGGCTGGCCTGTTGGGCAGTCTTTGTGGTGTGGTTATCGGCGTGTTCGCTTCGCTGTACCTCACCGACATTATTAAGGTGATTGAAAAGATTATTGGTCATCAATTCTTATCGGGTGACATCTATTTTATCGACTTCCTGCCGTCTGAACTGCACTGGCTGGATGTCGTTTATGTGCTGGTCACGGCACTGTTGCTGAGTCTGCTGGCAAGCTGGTATCCCGCCCGCCGCGCCAGCCGTATCGACCCTGCGAGGGTGCTGAGTGGCCAGTAATTTGACGTCCTGACCGCGCGGCGTTGCTGCTGCGTGCGTCAGTTAGAGGAATGAACAATGATGCATTATGGATTTGACATTGGCGGCAGCAAAATCGCGCTGGGCGTATTTGATTCATCGCGCCAGCTTCAATGGGAAAAACGTATCCCGACGCCGAAAGAGAGCTATGAAAGCTTCCTTGAAGCGGTAACCGGGCTGGTGGCGGAAGCCGACGCACGTTTTAACTGCCGTGGCACCGTGGGTATCGGCATTCCCGGTATGCCGGAAACCGAAGACGGCACGCTGTATGCGGCGAACGTCCCGGCGGCGACCGGTCGACCGCTCCGTGCGGATCTTAGCCGTTTGCTCGACCGCGACGTACGTCTGGATAACGACGCTAACTGTTTTGCCATCTCTGAGGCCTGGGACGACGAGTTTACCCAGTACCCGCTGGTGATGGGCTTGATTCTTGGCACCGGCGTCGGTGGCGGTATCGTGCTGAACGGTAAATCGATTACCGGTCACAGTTATATTACCGGCGAGTTTGGTCATATTCGCCTGCCGGTCGACGCGCTGGAAGTGGTGGGGCGTGATTTCCCGCTGGTGCGCTGCGGCTGCGGCCAGCTCGGCTGTATCGAAAACTATTTATCCGGTCGTGGGTTTGCGTGGCTGTACAACCATGTCTACCAGCAGCCGCTGACCTCGCCGGAAATTGTTGCCCTCTGGCAGCAGGGAGACGAAAGGGCGCGCGAGCACGTTGAGCTTTATCTGGATCTGCTTGCCGTATGCCTGGGGAATATACTGACCATTGTCGACCCGGATCTGCTGGTGCTCGGCGGTGGGTTATCAAATTTTTCAGCGATCGCCGATGGACTTGCGCACCGCTTACCGCGTCATTTACTGCCTGTAGCCCGCACGCCGCGCATTGAACGCGCACGCCACGGTGATGCAGGGGGGATGCGCGGCGCTGCGTTCCTTCATCTGACCAACTAACATGGAGTAGATATGCAGTCGCGCCGCTTACATCGATTGAGCCGTTTTCGTCGGAATAAACGTCAGCTGCGCCAGCGTCTGCGCCAGCGGATTTTTTTCACGGACAGGGTGATGCCAGAAGAGATGGATAAACCAAGAGTGTTGGTGTTAACCGGCGCGGGGATTTCGGCAGAGTCGGGGATTCGAACTTTCCGGGCGGCCGATGGGCTATGGGAAGAGCATAAGGTTGAGGACGTGGCGACGCCGGAAGGCTTCGCCCGTAATCCTGAGCTGGTGCAGAGCTTTTACAACGCTCGTCGCCGTCAGCTCCAGCAGCCGGAGATTGCGCCTAACGCGGCGCACCTGGCGCTGGCCCGGCTGGAAGAGGCGCTCGGCGAGAACTTTATGCTGGTCACGCAGAACATCGACAATCTGCACGAGCGCGCGGGCAACAAAAACGTGCTGCACATGCACGGTGAGCTGCTAAAGGTGCGCTGCACCCAAAGCGGCCAGGTGTTCGACTGGCCGGGCGATTTGCCGGTAGACGAACGCTGCCACTGCTGCCAGTTCCCGGCGCCGCTGCGTCCGCATATCGTCTGGTTTGGCGAGATGCCGTTTGAGATGGACCATATCTATCTCGCGCTGTCGATGGCCGACATCTTTATCGCCATTGGTACGTCAGGCCACGTTTACCCGGCTGCTGGCTTCGTCCACGAGGCTAAGCTACACGGCGCTCATACCGTGGAACTCAACCTCGAACCCAGCCAGGTCGGCAGTGAGTTTGAAGAGAAGCACTACGGGTTGGCGAGCGAAGTGGTGCCAGCGTATGTTGATGAGCTGTTGAAGTCGCTGTAAATATTCGGGCATCCGGCGCCTTTTGCCGGATGCCCGACCATCAGCTTTCCGCGTAGTAAAATTCACCCTCCAGCAAGTCCGCGCTGTTCAGGCCGACAAAGACCCGGAACCTGCCGTACTCCAGCCGCCGCGCCCCTTCGGCGTCGTAGAAGCCCAGATCGTTCTCGGTGATCTCAAAGCTCACCACCTGTGAGGCACCGGCAGCAAGCGAGATCCGGGTGAAGGCTTTTAGCTGTAAGGCAGGCCGAGCGATACTGGCGACGCAGTCGTTAAGGTAAAGCTGTATTGTTTCGCATCCGGCGGTATGGCTTGAGTTGCTGGCCGTCACACTGACCGTAATCCTGCCGCCCGGTACCAGCCGCGGCGTCACGCGGAGCGTGCTAAGCGTGGTGTGATGCCACGACAGCCCGAAACCAAAGGGAAACAGCGGCGTGTTTGGACAGTCCAGGTATTTGGAAAGAAAGCGTGGGCTATGATCGGACCGTTGAGCTGGTCGGCCAGTGTTAAGTGCATTGTAATAGACGGGAACCTGGCCATTCGCGTAGGGAAAACTCATCGATAACCGCCCCGTAGGGTTGCGCGCGCCGCTGATAATATCCACCAGCGCGCGGCTGCCCTCGATGCCGGGGAACCAGGCTTCGACAATCGCGTCAACGCAGCCGACGACGTCGGTGAGCACCAGCGGCCTGCCGTTGAACAGGATTAACACGGTCTTTTTCGCGACGGCAGCGATTTGCTGAATAAAGGCCACCTGGTGGCGTGGCAGGTGCAGGTCAGTACGGCTGGCGGCTTCGCCACTTTGCATCATATGTTCGCCCATCGCCAGCAGCACAATATCGGCCTCGCGGGCGTAGTCCAGCGCCCGCTGACGTTCTTGCTCCCGCTCAGTGTCCGAGAGGGGGCGAGTTTGTTCTATCTGGTGGGTGGCGCCAAATTCGCCGAGGAAGTCGTAGTCCAGCAGCAGATCGCAGCCCTGCATCACGCGTAAATTTCCCGCGGGAACCACTTCCTGCAGTGCGGCTTTTAGCGTTGTACAGCGTGATTTTTCTCCGTAAACCGCCCATAGCCCGAAGATGTCCGGATTATCGGCGTAAGGGCCTATCAGGGCGATACGCGTTGTCTCCGGGTGAAAGGGCAGCGTCTGACGTTCATTTTTGAGCACCACTATCGATTTGCCCGCCGTCTCGCGGGCAAGCCGCAGATGGTCAGGATGATAGCAGCAGCGTTGTTCGCCTTCGGCAGAGGTACCGCGATAAGGATCTTCAAATAGACCGAGCTTTTGCTTCAGCCGCAGGACGCGCAGCACCGCTGCATCTAACGCTTGTTCGCTGATTTTCCCCGCCGCCAGCAGCGGCTTCAGGCCGTTGGCGTAACAGGCGGTTTTCATATCAATATCCAGCCCGGCGTTAAAGGCAAGAGCGCAGGCTTCCTGCTCATCGGCTGCCACGCCGTGGGGAATGAGCTCTTTGACAGCGGCGTAATCGGCGATGGTGATGCCCTGAAAATGCCAGCGCTCGCGTAGCAGGGTTTTCAGTAACCATGGGTTGGCGGTGACCGGAATGCCGTCAACGGTATTGAATGACGTCATGACCATCTCGCATCCCGCTTCGATGGCCGCCTGGAACGGCGGAAAGTAATCGTCAAACAGACTCTGGTGCGACAATTCAACCGTGTTGTAGTCGCGTCCGCCGACAGGCGCGCCGTAGCCGACAAAATGCTTCACGCAGGCCGCCAGCCCCTGGTGAGTCGCCAGATTTTGCTGGAACCCCTCGACGCTGGCGCGAACGTACTGAGTATTCAGGAACACATCTTCGCCGGTTGACTCCATACAGCGCCCCCAGCGGGCATCACGCACCAGATCCGCCATCGGTGCGAAGGTGACGTGGCTACCGGCGCTGGCGGCTTCCTTCGCGGCAACGACGCAGCACTGTCGAATCAGCGATGGTTCCCAGGTGCAGCCGAGCGCTAACGGAATGGGGAAGATGGTCCGGTAACCGTAAATCACATCGGCCATAAACAGAAGCGGGATCTTCAGACGACTGTTTTCCAGGTGTTGACGCTGAATTTCCCGCGTTTTGGCGGCACCGGAAACGTTCAGCACCGAGCCGACGTGACTGACCACCTCCTGAGTGATGCCCAGACGGGTCTTTGGCCCAACGGTAAGCTGGGGTTCATCCAGGAAGAATTCGCCAGACAGCTGCACCAACTGGCCAATCTTTTCATCCAGCGTCATTTGCGCCAGCAGTGCGTGAAGGTGAGTCATAGGCCCTCCTTGTCAGCTTCGCGTTCCGCTGCAAGCGCGGCGCGCTCGGCCATTTTGAACCACGGGTACCAGAGCAGCGGCGAAAGGATCAGCTGTAAGAAAAGATGCAGAGCAATAATTGACGCCGCGCCGCCCACCGTGGCGAAGAACCCCAACGGCAGGCCAAAGATAGTCTGGGCTCCGACGATTTTCGCCACCAGCCCCAGTTTGATGAGCAGCCATGAAAGGGCAATCGCGATGGCGTTGTTGGTCACAAAAGGCACCATCAGACGGTAATTCATGACCAGCGGCGTACCGAAGATCACAGGCTCGGTAATGCCAAACAGCGCAGGCATCAGCGCCAGCTTGCCCATCTGGTTAAACTGTTTGCTTTTCGACAAGCACATTAGCAGCACTAACCCCAACGCCAGTCCGCTCCAGGTGACAATGTTGAAGAAGGCCAGTCCAAGAACATTGGGCATTTCCAGACCGTTGCGCCAGGCGGCGAGATTTTCGAGATCCATCGCCAGCCAGATGGGGGTGACCAGCGGTAGCACCACGTTGGTGCCGTGAATACCGAGAAACCACAAAATCTGCATGACCAGCGTCACCAGCAGGAACGCCCACAGACTTCCCCCCAGCCCCTTTAAAGGCTGCTGGATGAGGGTATAGATGCACTGGTGAACATTCTCCCAGGGCGTTGCCATAAACAGGCGGTTAATCAGCAGAAAAACGATACCCACCAGCACAAACGGGAACAGGCCTTCAAACACCCGGCCTATCATTGGTGGTACCCCTTTGGGCAGACGCAGCGTCCAGCCCCGCTGAATAATAAAGATAAAGAGGCGCCCGACGCTCAGGCCAATCAGCATCGCGGAAAAAACACCCTGCACGCCGAGCCAGGTCAGCGGAATTGCGGTGATGGCTCCTGTATCGTCAGCCATTGGCGTGACGATTAAAAAGGCCATGATGGCCGCGATACCGCACAGTGTGCTATCGGTATCCACGTTGTATTGACGAACGAGGTTACGCGCCATAAAAAAGGTGACGTAAATGGCGAGTATACCCAGAGTACAGGTCGTCACGTTGTTAAACACCGGCATCATTTTGCTGACAATAAAAAACTGATGCACGCTGTCTACAGGAAACACCATCAGTAGCACGCTGAGCGAGCCGATAAGCGTGATCGCAACGGTGGAAACCATCGAGATAGATATCGCTTGCAGCCAGGGGCTTTTCCCCAGCCAGTTAATAGCGGGATTTATTTTTTGAAAAATTCTTTCTGATTTATTCATGTGATTAATAATATGAAATAAGGTCGTTGTTTATTTTTGTTTTTATTTTCTGTGGATAATGTTAAGCCCATCAATATTTCATTGTGCTGACATGTTCATTTATCGGTGCAAACAGGAATAAATAATGGCTTGTTTCATTTTTGTTTTTGTTATCTCTTTGATATTAATGTGAAAAAACTTATCCCTAAGTGGTTCTTTTGATTGCTGGTATTCTGGAATGATCGCGTTATTCTGTTTCTCTGACCTGATGGGAGGCTGCCATGATTTATCGTTCGGTTGTCCATTTAATTAATGAATATATAGATGCATCGGACCGACAAGAGGGCGACGCCCTACCTGCGGAAAAAACGCTTGCTGCCTATTTTAAGGTGTCTAGAAATACCCTGCGTAAAGCACTTGCGGTTCTGGAACAGGAAGGGATTATTGAAAAGCGACAGGGGACCGGTAGCATTATTCGGCACAAAAAGACGGTTGCCTGGTTGAACGGCTTTATGGGATTCAGCGAAATTGCCCGCATTCAGGGTAAACCGGCCGTGAGTCGCGTACTGAGCTTTGAGGTTATTCCGGCGAGAGAAAATATTGCCGCCTGGCTACAGTGTGAGGTGGGTGAGTCGGTGTTCCACGTTAAGCGATTGCGTACGATGGATAAAACGCCGATGCAGCTGGAGGAAACCTGGCTTTCGGCGCAGCGTTTTCCGCGTTTGACGATGGAGCATATGAATCATTCAAAGTTTGACTTCTTTGAGGAGGAGTGTGGAATTACCATCGCTGGATGTTATGAAACATTTTCAACCGCGTTAGCGCATCGGGACGTCGCAAGGATGCTTAATCTCAGTGAAAAGGACCCGGTGATCCGCATTGAAACGCAGGCTGTGGAGCCTTCAGGCAGGCCGCTCGACTATTCGGTGCTTTATAACAATAACGATGAGTTCCGGGTGCGCTATTTCTACCCGCGAGTGAGATGAGGGGCGCATAGCGCCCCAAATGTGACGTTAACGCCCGGCCTTCAGCTTCTGATAATACTCTTCGTACAGCGTGCTGGCAGCGCCCACATCGTTCTGCCACTCGCCTTTCTGCACGGTTTCCGCGTCCGGGTAGAGCGACTTGTCGTTGGCCACTTCCGGGCTCAGCAGCTTGCGCGCCGCCAGGTTTGGCGTCGGGTAGCCGATGGTTTCTGCAACCTGTTTAGCCACGTCCGGGCGCAGCAGGAAGTTAATCAGCTTCAACGCGCCCGTTTTGTTTTTGGCGTTGGCCGGAATGGCCAGGCTGTCCATCCAGAAGATACCGCCTTCTTTCGGCCAGACGATTTCCAGCGGCGTACCTGCCTGACGGGCGACGAATGCCGAGCCGTTCCACACCATGCCGAGATTCACTTCGCCTTCCATATACGGGTTGGCCGGGTTGTCAGAGTTGAAGGCGGCCACGTTTGGCATCAGTTTTTTCAGCTCGTTATAGGCCGCTTCAATTTCTTTCGGGTCGGTGGTGTTGCCGGAATAGCCCAGCTTGCGCAGCGCAATCTGGAACACTTCGCGAGCATCGTCGGTCAGCAGCAGGCTGCCTTTGTATTCCGGTTTCCACAGATCGGCCCAGCTGGTGACGGTTTTCGGGTCAATCGCGTCGCTGTTGACGCCAATAGCGGTCGCCCCCCAGATGTACGGAATGGAGTAGTCGTTATTCGGGTCGAACGGCTTGTTGAGCATCTCCGGGTCGAGATTTTTGAAGTTACTCAGCTGCGTTTTATCGATCTTCTGAATCATCCCTTCTTTGCGCATTTTGTCGACAAAGTAGGTGGACGGCACCACCAGGTCATAGGCACCGTCTTTATAAGTCTTGAGCTTGGCGTACATGGTTTCATTCGATTCGTATGTCGAATAGATAACCTTAATGCCGGTCTCTTTGGTGAACTGTTCCAGCAGTCCGGGCGGAACATATTCCGTCCAGTTATAGAAGTACAGCGTTTTGCTATCGTCCGCGTGGGCTGCGCTCATACTGAGCGCTAAAGCACCTGCCGCGAGCAGGTGGCGTGACCATTTCATCATTTTACGTCCCCTGAGTTTAGTGCCTGACCTTCAGGCCCTTCGTTTTATCACGTGCAATCAGCTGGCTGGCAATCACCATCACCAGCGACAGAACCAGCAGAATGGTAGCCAGCGCGTTCACTTCTGGCGATACGCCAACCTTCACCATCGAGTAGATCTTCAGCGGCAGAATCTCGTAGCCTGGCCCGGTGACGAACGACGAAACCACCACGTCATCCATCGACAGAGTGAAGCTCAGCAGCCAGCCCGCGGCGACCGCCGGCATAGCCAGCGGCAGAATAATTTTGCGCAGGATGGTCAACTCGCTGGCCCCCAGATCTTTCGCCGCCTCGAGCATCCGTACGTCAAAGCCTTTCAGACGCGAGAAGACGGTGACCACCACGAACGGCAGGCAGAACGTGATGTGCGAGAACAGCAGCGACCAGAAGCCGAGCTGAATCCCTATCAGCATAAACAGCACCAGCAGGGAGATAGCCATGACGATATCCGGCGACATCATCACCACAAACAGCATCCCGCTGACAAACGGTTTACCGCGGAAACGGTAGCGATAGAGCGCTACAGCAGTCAGCGAGCCAATAAGCGTCGCGGCGGTAGCGGAGAAAATGGCCATCGTCAGCGAGTGTTGGGCCGCCTGCAGCAGGCTGTCGTTGTTCATCAGCAGGCTGTACCACTGGGTGGTAAAACCCTGCCAGTTGATCCCGAAACGTGAGCTGTTAAACGAGTTCACGATCAAAATGATAATCGGAATATAGAGATAAGCATAAATGGCGGTCATAAAGCCGCCGCGCAGCAGTCGACCGATCATTCCAGTTCCACCTTTTTATTCAGCAAACGCGAGGCACGCCAGTAGACCAGCAGCATCAGCCCCATCACCACCGTCAACGTAATGCTGGTGGCCGCGCCGAAAGGCCAGTCGCGAATGTTGAGGAACTGGCTCTTAATGACGTTGCCAATCAGCAGGTTCTTCGCGCCGCCCATCAGGTCTGAGACGTAGAACAGCCCCATCGCCGGTAACATCACCAGCAGACAACCGGCGATAATCCCTGGCATGGTCAACGGAATAATAATACGGATAAAGGTTTGCAGCTTGTTGGCGCCGAGGTCTTTCGCCGCTTCCAGCAGCGGTTTGTCGAGCTTTTCGATGCTGGAGTACAGCGGCATGACCATAAATGGCAGCAGGATATACACCAGGCCGATGATCACCGCGCTGGGGGTGAACATGATGCGTATAGGGGTATCAATGATGCCGAGCCACAGCAGGAACTCGTTGAGGTAGCCTTTGGTGCTGAGGAAAATTTTCAGCCCATAGATGCGGATCAGCGAGTTGGTCCAGAAGGGGACAATCAGCAAAAACAGCAGCAGTGGGCGCACCTTCTGCGGCAGGCGGGCAAGGAACCAGGCGAAGGGGTAGCCCAGCACCAGGCACGCCAGCGTGGCGATGGCCGCCATATTCAACGAGTGCAGCAGCACCTGCGCATACAGCGGGTCGAGCAGGCGCGCGTAGTTGTCCAGCGTGAAGACCATCTGGACAAAGTTGGCATCGTCGCGCGTCAGGAAGCTGGTGACGATGATCATCAGGTTGGGCAGGAACACAAACAGCACAAGCCAACCGACGATGGTGGCAATCACCACGTTCTGGAACTTACTTGTGCTCTTCATCAGCCAGTACGACCTCCCAGCTTTCGACCCAGTTAATCGCCATTTTCTGGTCCAGCGAGTGGTCGAAATCAGGATCGTCTTCGTTGAAGAATTCGCTGACCATCACCATCTTGCCGTTTTCCAGTTCGACAACCGACTCCAGGGTCATGCCCTTGTAGTTGCGTTCACGGATATAGCCGATAAGCCCTTCCAGCTCGGTACCATCGTGGATCTCATCGACGCGGAGATCTTCCGGGCGCAGCAGAACGTGGAGCTTTTGTCCCGCGGTGACCGGGAAGTTGACGTAGATATTGCACTCGCGACCTTCCACGTTGGCGCGCACGCGCTGCTCGTCAAGGCGCTCAATGACGGTCGCATCGAAGAGGTTAATCTCGCCGATAAAGCCCGCCACAAACAGGTTTTTCGGCTCTTCGTAGATTTCACGCGGCGTGCCGTCCTGCTCAATTTTACCGTCGCGCATGACCACGATGCGGTCTGACATGGTCAGCGCTTCTTCCTGATCGTGGGTGACGAAGACAAAGGTGATGCCGAGCTTACGCTGCAGGGCCTTTAGCTCGTTCTGCATCTGCTTACGCAGCTTGTAGTCGAGTGCGGAGAGCGACTCATCCAGCAGCAGCAGGCTAGGCTTATTGACCACCGCGCGGGCGATGGCGACGCGCTGCTGCTGGCCGCCGGAAAGCTGATGCGGTTTACGTTGTGCGAACTCTTCCAGTTGGACCATACGCAGGGCGTCAAGCACTCGCGGCGTAATTTCGCTGGCCGGCGTTTTTTGCATGCGCAGGCCAAACGCGACATTGTCGAAAACGGTCATGTGCGGGAAGAGCGCGTAGCTCTGGAATACGGTATTGACGTGGCGATCTTCAGCCGGAACGTGGGTGATATCCTGGTTTTCCAGGTGGATCTGCCCGGCATCGACGCTCTCCAGCCCGGCAATCAGGCGCAGGACGGTCGTTTTGCCACAGCCCGAGGGGCCAAGCAGCGTGAGAAACTCGCCGTTATTGATGGTCAAATCGAGATCCGAAATGACCGTTTTACCATCGAAGTCCTTGCGAATCCCCACCAGTTCCACCAGCGGTGACAGCGAACGCGATTTTGTATTCAATTTATTACTCTGTCCCATGTAAACGCATCGAAAAAATCTGGCGATGCGGGGTTTGTGGTTAACCACCTTTAGACGTTTAGAGGTCTGATACGTATTAATAAGGGCTGGCATTCTACGGCAAACGTGCTCAATCGCCAATCCTTGTTAAACTTACTATAGGAATATCTGACGATTAGATGCCGTTCGGGGAAAAAAAGTTGCCTTTGCCGGGCTAAAAGTGACCTGACGCAATATTTGTCTTTTATGGCTTATTGATAATGTTGTCACAAAAAGTGAGGGTGGCTACATGGATAAATTGCTTGAGCGTTTTTTGCAGTACGTTTCTCTGGACACGCAATCGAAGCCCGGCGTGCGTCAGGTGCCGAGTACCGAAGGGCAGTGGAAACTGTTACATCTGCTCAAAGAGCAATTAGAAACGATGGGGCTGGTGAACGTTACGCTGAGCGAGAAGGGCACGGTCATGGGGACCCTGCCTGCGAACGTCAGCGGCGACATTCCGGCGATTGGTTTTATCTCCCATGTGGATACCGCACCGGATTTTAGTGGTAAGAACGTTAACCCGCAGATTGTGGAAAACTATCGCGGTGGCGATATCGCGCTGGGCATCGGTGATGAAGTGCTTTCGCCGGTGATGTTCCCGGTGTTGCACCAACTGTTGGGCCAGACGCTGATTACCACCGACGGCAAAACGCTGCTTGGCGCTGATGATAAAGCTGGCATTGCCGAAATCATGACCGCGCTGGCGGTGCTGAAAGGCCAGAACATCCCGCACGGGGATATCCGTGTGGCTTTTACGCCGGATGAAGAAGTGGGCAAAGGGGCGAAACACTTCGACGTTGAAGCGTTTAACGCTCAGTGGGCCTATACCATTGACGGCGGCGGCGTGGGGGAGCTGGAGTATGAAAACTTCAACGCAGCGTCGGTCACTATCAAAATTGTCGGTAACAACGTCCACCCGGGCACGGCCAAAGGGGTAATGGTGAATGCACTGTCGCTGGCGACGCGCATTCATGCGGAAGTGCCGGCCGATGAAAGCCCGGAAAAAACCGAAGGCTATGAAGGTTTCTATCATCTCACCAGCATTAAGGGCACGGTTGACCGCGCGGAAATGCACTACATCGTGCGCGATTTTGACCGCAAGCAGTTTGAAGCCCGCAAGCGCAAGATGATGGAGATCGCCAAGAAGGTGGGCAAAGGGCTGCACCCGGACTGCTATATTGAGCTGATTATCGAAGACAGCTACTACAATATGCGTGAGAAGGTGGCGGAACATCCGCACATTGTCGATATCGCCCAACAGGCGATGCGCGATTGCGATATTGAGCCCAATCTCAAGCCGATCCGCGGTGGCACCGACGGCGCACAGCTGTCGTTTATGGGACTACCGTGCCCGAATATTTTCACTGGCGGCTATAACTACCACGGCAAGCACGAGTTCGTGACCCTGGAAGGAATGGAGAAAGCGGTGAAGGTGATTGTGCGTATCGCCGAGCTAACCGCGAAACGCAGCTAAAAAATAACCCGGGGTCGCTTGCGAACACCCGGGTTATTTCATCTTACTCCGCGAAGAACCAGTACCCGCTGTTGACCAGCGCGGTCAACATCACCAGGAACGACGGGTCGTCCAGCGCCTCGCCGAAGTGCTGACTCTCCAGCATAATACTGCCCGCCATCGCATCCAGCGCATGCTGGTGCGGAGAGTCCACTTTCTCGCCGTTAACGAAGAAGTCATCGCCAATGCGAATGACCCGCAGCCCGCCCAGGCGCTGTAACATATCGCCCTGCTGCAGCGCGTCGTAAATCTCATCCGGCTGATACGGCGGCTCCGGCGGCGCAACGTCAAGCTCGTGGCGCGACTGGCTGATAAATTCCCCCAGCCACTGCTGGAAATGCTCAGGTTGTTGTATCAACCCCAGCATCATATCGCGCAGGCGATCGACCTCTTGCGGCAGCAGATCTGCCGGGTGGTCGCGTGCCGGAACGTCCGGGTCGCTGTAGTGCTGGTTGCCCAGATCGCGTTGCAGAATATAGTCGGCAAAGCCGCTAATCAGCTCGCGGCTGTTTGGCGAGCGGAAGCCCACGGAATAGTTGAGCGAGTTTTCCAGCGCGTAGCCTTCGTGCGGGAATCCCGGTGGAATATAGAGGATATCGCCTGGCTCCATCTCTTCATCAATGATGGCGTCAAACGGCTGCACCTGGAGCAGATCCGGATGCGGGCAGTGTTGCTTGAGCGTGGTTTTCTCGCCCACGCGCCAGCGGCGACGGCCAGTGCCCTGGATAATAAACACGTCATACTGGTCGACGTGCGGGCCAACGCCGCCGCCGGGGACGGAGAAGGAGATCATCAGATCGTCGATACGCCAGTCGGGGAGGGCGCGGAACGGGCGCATCAGCGCGCTGGAAGGTTCGTGCCAGTGATCAACGGCCTGGACCAGCAACGACCAGTTGCTCTCGCCCAGATGATCGTAGCTTTCAAACGGACCGTGGCTGACCTGCCAGTCACCGTCAAGATGACTCACCAGTCGGCTATCAACCTCATTTTCCATCGCCAGACCTGCCAGTTCATCCGGTGAAATGGGGTCAATAAAATTGGCGAAGCCGCGTTTAAGCACGACCGGTCGTTTTTGCCAGTAGCGCGCCAGAAAATCGGGCCAGTTTAACGTTAAGTGGTATTCCATATGACTTTTTCCGCAGCAGATGTATGTCCGGATTATACATCTTATTCACAAAACTACCCTGCTGCGGAAACAGAATTTACCCTTCGTGACCGTCCAGATTCTGATGACCGAAGATCACTTCCATTTTCGCGCCGCCAAGGAGGCTATCGCGGGTCACAATCTGGCCGTCATACTGCTCGACGATATCACGGACAACGGCAAGGCCAACGCCCTGTCCTGGGCGCATGGTATCGGCGCGCTGACCGCGGTCGAACACGATATCGCGTTTGCTCTGCGGAATGCCTGGGCCATCATCCTCAACGATAATATGCAGGTAATCATCGGTCTGGCGGGCGGAAACCTCGACAAATTCAAGGCAGTATTTACAGGCGTTATCCAGCAGGTTACCCATCACTTCCATAAAGTCGTTTTTCTCACCGGCAAAGGTGATTTCCGGTGAAATATCCAGTGTGATATTTACCCCTTTGCGCTGATAGACCTTATTGAGCGCGGAAGTCAGGCTATCGAGCAGCGGCGCCACCGGGTGCAGTTCACGGCTGACCAGCGTACTGTCGGTGCGCATACTGGCGCGATGCAGGTAATAGCCGATTTGCTGCGAGATCCGGCTGATTTGTTCCAGCATCACCGGCTCAGCCTCGCTGACTGTGATTTTTTCACTGCGCAGTGAACGCAGCGAGCTTTGCAGCACTGCCAGCGGCGTTTTCAGGCTGTGCGTCAGGTCGGTGAGGGTGGTGCGGTACTTATCATAGCGTTCGCGCTCGCTTTTCAGCAGCCGGTTGAGGTTGCGTACCAGGCTGGTCAGCTCGCGGGTGGTGTCCGGGTTGAGGTGTTCACGGTGGTGATCTTCTAGCTCACGCACTTCACGGGTAAGGTCGGCGATGGGGCGCAGGCTCCAGTGAGCGGCAATCCACAGCAGCGGAATCACCAGCAGCAGGTTAGCGGCCAGCACGTAGGAGAACCAGCTCCAGACCATGTAGGAGCGTTTAAGCTCAATGGGCACGGTGTCCACCACCACGATGGTGAGAGCGGGCATCGTACTGGTCGCCGGGTAGCTATTGACGGCCACCGAGTGCGTCATCTCTGAATCATCGCCAGCTTGCTGCATTTCACTGAGTTCTTTTTGAATCTCGTGATTGCCGTGAAGGAGCGTACTGGAGGAGGTTGCATTGGCCTCGATTTCATAAAACCCATTGCCTTTCAGCCACTCGGGTTGAATGCTTTGGGTCAGCCACGGCAGATTTTTTTGCTGCCACAGCAAATTTCCCTTGTCGCCGTAAATCAGCGCCACCGTCGGGCCCTGCATATTCAGATTATCGGGGATCTCTACGTCCAGCTTATTGTTTTCCCATCTGGCGAGGGTATAGAACAGGTTGCTCTCGCCGCGTAGCAGACGAAAAGTTGTTTTATCAAAGCTGACGCTGTAGCCCACCAGCGCCACCATGCCGTAGGCCAGCGACAGAACGATAACCACGGCGGCCGTCGCCAGCAGAAAGCGCATCCGCAGCGACAGCGGCAGAATATGCCGTCGGATATTTTTCATTCGCGAAGTTCGAACAGATAGCCCTGGCCGCGTACGGTAATAATGACGTCCTGCGGGTACTGAGCCTGAATTTTTTTACGCAGGCGGCCCATCAGCACATCGATTGTGTGACTTTCGCGCAGCTCGGCGTCCGGATAGAGCTGAAGCATTAAAGAATCTTTACTGACCACTTTGCCATTATTGCGGATCAGCGTTTCCATAATGGTGTATTCGAAGGCGGTGAGTTTGATCACTTCTTCATTAATGGACAGCTCGCGACGTGAAAGGTCCACCTGGAACGGGGGCAAAGAGATTACCTGTGAGGCGTGGCCGCTGTTACGGCGCATCAGCGCCTGCATGCGGGCGGCAACTTCTTCAATATGGAACGGCTTGGTGACGTAGTCGTCAGCACCAGCGCTTAGTACTTCCACTTTGTCCTGCCAGCTTTCACGTGCGGTCAGCACCAGAATCGGTAGTGAAATATCATGGCTGCGCCAGCGGCGAATCAGCGACAGGCCGTCTTCATCCGGCAACCCAAGGTCGACAATGGCAATATCGGGAATATGCTCGCCTAAAAAATAGTCTGCTTCCTTCGCATCTTCTGCGGCATCCACCTGATGGCCCATTTCCTGGAGCTGAACTTTCAGGTGATGACGTAACAGAGCGTTGTCCTCTACGACGAGTACGCGCATGCTGTTTCTCCATTAAATTAACGACGTGAATAGTTTAGCGCTAAATATTGCTACAAACCACATGATGTTGAAATCACATGATTTTTATCTCTACGGTTATGCCGGAGCCCCACATCATAAACCATACGTGCATTTTCGCGTTCCTGCTGACGATCTCATTGATTGACAACGCTCTGGCTCACTTTTGCTCATTTAATCTGGTGCCCTTTCCAGGGTGTGTGAACTATAAACTGACTCCCATTCGTAAGCTTAAGCATTTCTGATAAAAACGACGTTTGTTTATTCACTGTTAAAGGTATCCGGACCCGGTATCACGGCTCTGAAGCGGTGTTGGTAAACGATTTATAGACTATGGTTATTTTTATGGTTGCTAAGCAGACGAAGAATTAGTGCTAATGCATAATGGTGAAAAGATAACGTATGGCAACTATCAGATTTCGCAACTAAATTTGTTAAAATCGTGATTATTATGTTGAGGAACCACCTTGAAGAAGAAAACCAGTTGTTTAGTGATGAGTAGCATCCTTGGAGGTGCTGGCATGCTGGCTTCTCCATTGGCATTGGCGGATTGTACCGATCCATCGGGTGCGACGGTAACCTGTAGTAACAGTGTTACGACGCCACAATATTTTCGCACTGACGGACAAAGTGTCACTGTTGCCCAGGGAACGCAATTTACAACCACTGGGAGTGATACTGCTATCCATTTTGGCAGCCATAAAGCAAGTTTGCTGAATAATGGGAACATCACTTCCGATGGTGATGGGATTCGTTTTTTCTCGACAAATAATTCCAAAGTTGAAAATAAGGGGACCGTGACAACTTCAGGTGCCCGCACTAATGCTATCAATGTGGCAGAAGTGGCAGATAGTGAAGTTTTAAATACCGGTAAATTGGTGACAACGGCCGATGAGGCTAATGGGATTTTTTTAAACGTTGTTTCAGGTAGCTCTATAACCAATAACGGCAATATTACAACGTCAGGGGCGAATGCTGATGGTATTAATGCGCACGCCTTCCAAAGTAGCCTGATTGCAAATAACGGTAATATCACGGTTAATGGTGCCGGAAGCAACGGTATTTATGCCGGGAGTAACGTAACGGATACGACCCTGCAAAACCTGGGGAATGGTGTTATTTATGCCCCGAATGGAACGGGTATTACGGTGACTGAGACTGCCGCAATAAATACCCTTCTCAATGCCGGTATTATTGATGGTGGCGTGGCAGGGGTATCGTTAGGAGGGACCTCTCAGACCGGAACATTAGTCAATACAGGCACTATCATTGGTGGTGGTAGCGGCAACGCTGTGGTGTTAACGGATACTGCGAAGGTGAACCAGTTCGAGAACAAGGGGTTAATTGGCGCACTAACGGGTGATGCTATTCAGGTTGCCAGCACAAGTACAATTGCCGGGGGCATTAATAACCAGGGGATTATTATTGGGCGAGTTAATGCCCCGAACAGCGCGATGAGTAACAGCGGTATTTTTGAGTTGCTCAGCAGCCAGCAGCCCTCAACGGTTAATACTTACGTTCAAAATAGCAATGGTGTGCTGGCGTTGCAGGCAGACAGCACCAGTAGCTATGGACAGTTAAATGTCGCCGGGAATGCTTCACTGAATGGACGGACAGTGGTGATCACCCGAGGTAGCACAAGTTTTGCTGATGGTGATGAACTGGTTGATGTCGTAACGGCGAGTAATATCACGGGTTCACCATCGGCGGTACTGGATGACTCGCTTCGTTATCAGTTTATTCAGGTGCAAACCGGAAGTAGCTACTCCCTGAAAATTGCCGAGACCAATCTGACGACCGTCAATAACGCCATTACTAATACCAGCCAGAACACGTCATTGGTTGGTGTTGGGTCCGTGGTGGATAACATTATCAACAACAATAATACCGGCTCTCAGAACTGTACCGGCGCTCTGGCGAGTACGGTATGTGCCATCACCTCGTCATTTAATGCCAGCCAGGTTCACAAAAATGTGGTTCAACTTGCTCCGTTGATGGATGGCAGCATGACATACATTGAAATGAATAATCTGCGCGCATTTGGCGATATCGTAAACAGCCGTCAGGAGTCCGTTCGTGGTCAGGGTTATACCAACGAATTTAATCCTGAAAAATACCTGTGGATCCGCCCGGTTGGACGCTGGGATAACCAGTCCAACCGTGGTGATTACACAGGCTATAACGCCGATACCCGTGGGATCGCCATCGGTGCGGATGGCCTGATATTAGACAAAACCCGTCTTGGCCTGGCGCTGGGCATGAGTCGAACAGACGTTAACGATACCTCGGATGACATCCGCCATGATGCGCGTGTGGATAGCTGGAATATTCTTGCTTATGGCGGCTATGATTTTACGCCTGACACGGCTGTAACCTGGCAAACTGGCTTCGGGCGAAATAATACGACCGGCAATCGTTATTTGAATATTGAAAACCCTACCGATGGAAGCACTGCCTACAATGGCGTCGCACACTCAGATTACGACAGTGATACGTTCCAGGCTGGGATAGGGCTGCAAAGCACTTTCCACCCCATGGATGACGTTATGCTCACTCCTGAACTGCGTACTGATTACTATCGCGTGAAGGATAAAGGTTACCAGGAGACTGGCGCCGAGGATGTCGGCCTGAAGGTGGGAGGGGTCACAACCGAGGCCCTGGTGGTTTCCAGCAAGTTGAAAGCGGGCATCAAGCTTTCGGAGATTGTTGATGTACATGGTTATGTCGGGGCGGGTTACGATACAAAGAACGATCGTAGCAAAACCACGGCGGCATTTATTGGCGCAGCGGACACGCCGTTTACCTATCATGGTATGAGTGAAAGCCCGTGGATTGCGATGGCCGGTGTTGGTGTGACGGCCAGATTCACAGATGTGCTTGATGGCACCGTACAGTATGATGCGAATCAACGAACACAATTCACCAGCCAGAGCATTAGCCTGAAGGTGCGTTACGCGTTCTAAAAACAGTTGAAATAGCTGATTAGCCAGTGACGATTGTTGCTGGCTTTTTTTATTGCAATAAGGAACGCCCTGGGACATCAGCCCAACGGCTTAACGGCGAGTTTCCTGCGCTGACGATAACGATAAAATGAGGGAAAATCCCCTTCTCCAGAACGAAGAAGGGGAGAGCCGCGATTATTTCAGCTCGTCGACCATGGTGATGGCGCGGCCGATGTAGTTCGCCGGGGTCATCGCCTTCAGGCGGGTCTTCTCTTCTTCCGGCAGCGCAAGGCCGTCGATGAATTGCTTCATGCCTTCGGCATCAACGCGTTTGCCGCGGGTCAGCTCTTTCAGCTTCTCGTACGGCTTCTCGATACCGTAACGACGCATTACCGTCTGGATCGGCTCAGCCAGAACTTCCCAGTTATGGTCCAGTTCATCCAGCAGACGATCGCGGTTCACTTCCAGTTTGCTCACCCCTTTCAGCGTGGACTGATAAGCTATGAGTGCATAACCGATACCCACGCCAAGGTTACGCAGTACGGTAGAGTCGGTCAGGTCACGCTGCCAGCGGGAAACCGGCAGTTTACTGGCCAGGTGTTGCAGTACGGCGTTGGACAGCCCCAGGTTGCCTTCGGAGTTTTCGAAGTCGATCGGGTTGACCTTGTGCGGCATGGTGGACGAGCCAATCTCGCCGGCGATGGTTTTCTGTTTGAAGTGGTTCAGGGCAATGTAGCCCCACACGTCACGATCGAAGTCGATAAGGATCGTGTTAAAGCGAGCGACGCAGTCAAACAGTTCGGCGATATAGTCGTGCGGTTCGATCTGGGTGGTGTACGGGTTCCACTGAATGCCCAAAGAGGTAACAAACTCTTCGCTGAACTGATGCCAGTCAACCTCTGGATAGGCGACAATGTGGGCGTTGTAGTTACCCACCGCGCCGTTGATTTTGCCCAGAATTTCAACCTGGCTGAGCTGACGGTACTGACGCTCCATACGGTAAGCAACGTTCGCCATCTCTTTACCGATGGTGGACGGCGTGGCAGGCTGACCGTGAGTACGGGAGAGCAGCGGGATATCGCGATACTGCACCGCCAGATCTTTGATGGCGTCGATAATCTTACGCCAGTACGGCAGCACCACGTCTTCACGGGCGGTTTTCAGCATCAGCGCATGGGACAGGTTGTTAATGTCCTCGGAGGTGCAGGCAAAGTGGATAAACTCAGACACGGCGTGCAGTTCAGGCACGGACGCGACTTTTTCTTTCAGGAAATACTCAACTGCCTTCACGTCATGGTTGGTGGTACGCTCGATAGTTTTAATGCGCGCGGCGTCTTCTTCGCTGAAGTTAGCCACGATGCTATCAAGGTAACCGTTTGCGTCGGCAGCAAAAGCAGGAACTTCCTTGACGGCTGCGTGTGCGGCCAGCTTTTGCAGCCAGCGTACTTCGACTTGTACACGGAATTTCAGCAAACCATATTCGCTGAAAATCCCGCGCAGCGCGCTGACTTTATCGCCGTAGCGTCCATCGACAGGGGAAACGGCGGTCAGTGAGGATAATTCCATAGATCACAACTCCGGGGTTAAATGAGCAAGAATTTGTTTTGCCTGAGCGGTCAGGCGATTACGAGAAAACATCAGCTGCAGACGTCCGCCACCGACCTGGTGCCACAGCACCGCAGAGCGGATCCCAGCCAGCAACGAGGCGCGGACTTTGGCCTGAACCTGTGGGCTTTGCAGCACAGCAGGGGAGCCGGTGACCTGAATACGCGGGCCAAGTGGGCTGATGACGTCAACATAGATACCCGCCATGGCGCTTAGCAGGGTATCGGACTGCAAATCAAAATGGTCGAGCTGGCGCTGTAACCCATTGATGCGGTTACCCAGCGTCTCCATAGCGCCTTTAGCGGCGGCGAGCTTGCGCTCAAGCACCATCAGGCTAAGAGTATAGCGGGTTAACTCGGCGTTCAGACCCTGACGGCTGCTGGCATTGAGCACGCCGAGTAAGGTTTCCAGGCCGAGACGAAGATTCGCTTCGCTGCCACCGAACACGCCCAGCGCGGAGTCTGGGTTGAGGTCGATAACGCTGTTCAGCGAGACGTGTAACGCCTCGCCGTCGCAGTGCCCCTGATGGGCCAGCTGCTGCACCAGACGGGCTGACTGGCAAATTCCCGCCAGCGCCAGGGTGATGTCATAGTAATTCTTCGCCACGCTAACTCCTTGTTGGCGCCTGGCCCGGCGGCGCGACGCCAGGCAGGCTACGTTATGCCCTGTTCAGACGAGGGCTTTATTCCACCGGCAGCGGCAGGCGCTGCTCAATTACGCCGCCGCCCAGGCAGACTTCACCGCGATAGAACACGGCGGACTGGCCCGGAGTGACTGCGGCAACAGGTTCATCAAAACGAACCTCAATACGTTCTGCATCCAGTGCGGTGACGGTGCATGGGATATCCGTCTGACGGTAGCGCGTCTTCACGGTGCAGCGGAAGGTGCCGGTGACCGGTTCGCGATCCACCCAGTGCAGCTGTTGGGCAATCAGACCCACCGACATCAGACGCGGGTGATCGTGACCCTGAGCGACAACCAGAATGTTGTTCTCAACGTCTTTATCAACGACATACCACGGATCTTCACTGCCTTCTTTGGTGCCACCGATGCCCAGACCTTTACGTTGACCCAGCGTGTGGTACATCAGCCCCTGATGGGTACCAATCTCATCGCCATCAACGGTGATGATTTTACCCGGCTGTGCGGGCAGGTAGCGGCCAAGGAACTCGCGGAATTTGCGCTCGCCGATAAAGCAGATACCGGTAGAGTCTTTTTTCTTCGCGGTGATGAGATCCAGCTCTTCGGCGATTTTACGCACCTGCGGTTTTTCCAGTTCGCCAACCGGGAACAGGCTTTGCGCGATCTGTTCGTGGCCCAGCGTATAAAGGAAGTAGCTCTGGTCTTTGTTGCCATCAAGGCCACGCAGCAGTTGGCTTTTACCGTCGACGTCAGCACGGCGCACGTAGTGGCCGGTGGCGATGTAGTCGGCGCCGAGGTCTTCTGCAGCGAATTCCAGGAAGGCTTTAAACTTGATCTCTTTGTTGCACAGGATGTCCGGGTTCGGCGTACGGCCCGCTTTGTACTCCTGCAGGAACAGTTCAAAGACGTTGTCCCAGTATTCGGCAGCAAAGTTCACGGTGTGCAGCTCAATGCCGAGCTTATCGCACACCGCCTGCGCATCGGCAAGGTCGGCGGCGGCAGTACAGTATTCCTCGCCGTCGTCTTCCTCCCAGTTCTTCATGAACAGGCCTTCCACCTTATAGCCCTGTTGTTGTAACAGGTAGGCGGAAACAGAGGAATCAACACCGCCGGACATGCCGACGATCACTTTTTTCTGGCTTTCTGACATTGGAATACTCACGACATTGGACTTCAAGGCGGCATATTCTAGCACGCAGCCC
>NZ_CBDKZX010000034.1:0-43211 GCF_965301105.1 Kluyvera sp. | reverse complement strand
CGCCTTCTTCGCCCACTTTCTGCGCGATACGCTTGGTGCCGCTGGCGTACAGCTTAGCGGTGTACGAGCTTGCCGGGTCGGCGCTTTTACGCTCGGCCAGCAGCTGCTCAAGCTGATACAGGAACAACCACTGATGGCTGGTATCGCCGAAGCAGCTTGAGGTGCCTTTATGGCAAGTCGGGCCAATCGGGTTAACCAGCACCAGCAGAGTGTCGTTGTCGCAGTCAGGCGCAATGCTCACCACGTTGAGGAAGTGGCCGGAGGTTTCACCCTTGGTCCACAGGCGCTGTTTGGTGCGCGAGAAAAAGGTCACTTTGCCCGTTTCCTGCGTTTTGGCCAGCGCTTCCTCGTTCATATAGCCCAGCATCAGCACTTCACCGGATACCGCGTGTTGGATAATGGCGGGCATCAGTCCGTCGGTTTTTTGCCAGTCCAGTTGTTCAGTTAACATACCCGAATCTCCACGCCCTGCGTTGCCAGGTACGCTTTTAGTTCACCAATATTAATAATCTGTTTGTGGAATACCGAGGCTGCCAGTGCGCCGTCAACATCGGCATCACGGAAAGCTTCGAGGAAGTGTTCCATGGTCCCCGCACCACCAGAGGCGATCAGCGGTACGCGGCAAACGTCGCGCACTTTTTTCAACTGCTCCAGGTCGTAGCCGTTACGCACGCCGTCCTGGTTCATCATATTGAGGACGATCTCGCCCGCGCCGCGTTTCTGCACTTCCTGCACCCAGTCCAGCGTTTCCCATTGGGTCACGCGGGTGCGGCTTTCATCGCCGGTGTATTGATTGACGTGATATTTGCCGGTGTCAGCGTCATACCAGGTATCAATACCCACCACGATGCACTGCACGCCGAAGCGGTCCGCCAGACGGGTGATCAGCTCCGGGTCGGCTAACGCCGGGGAGTTGATGGAAATTTTATCGGCACCGAAGGAGAGAATGCGCGCCGCATCGTCAATGGACTTAATGCCGCCCGCCACGCAGAACGGAATATCAATCACTTCGGCAACACGGGAAACCCAGCTTTTATCGACCACGCGGCCATCGCTGGAGGCGGTGATATCGTAGAACACCAGTTCATCCGCGCCTTCATCGGCGTAGCGCTTGGCCAGCGGGACGATGTCGCCGATGATCTCGTGATTGCGGAACTGAACGCCCTTAACAACCTGACCATCGCGCACATCAAGACAAGGAATTATCCGTTTTGCCAGCATTGGATGGCCTCCGTTACGTTGAATTTACCTTCCAGCAGCGCGCGGCCGACAATCACGCCGCGCACGCCGGTGCCGCGTAGGGCGGCGATATCGTTAAGATCGCCAATGCCGCCGGAGGACTGGAACGCCACCTGCGGATAGCGGGCGCAGACCTCTTCATACAGCGAAACGTTGGAACCTGCCAGCGTGCCGTCGCGGGAAATATCGGTGCACAGCACGTGCTGAAGCCCCACGGGCAGATAGGTTTCAACCAGCTCTTCCAGCGTGACGCCGGAATTCTCCTGCCAGCCGCTCACCGCCACCTGTTTGGCGCCGTTATCATCGATGCGCACGTCCAGCGCTAGCACCAGATGCTCAGCGCCAAAGCGCTGGAACCAGCCTTTCACCACTTCCGGCGATTTCACCGCCGTTGAGCCGACCACCACGCGCGCCACACCCGCGTCCAGCAGTGCCGCGACGTCATCTTCGGTGCGCACGCCGCCGCCAACCTGTACCGGCACGTTCACGCCGGCGACCAGGGTTTTCAGCAGCGGAATCTGGCGCTGTGCCGGGTCTTTCGCGCCGGTTAAATCTACCAGGTGCAGCACTTCGGCACCCTGAGCCGCGTAGTCCTGTAAACGGGGAAGCGGATCGGTGCCGTAGTCGCGCTGCTGTCCGTAATCACCCTGATGCAGGCGTACCACGGTGCCGTTAATCAAATCTAAAGCCGGAATGATCATTACATCTCCAGGAAGTTTTTCAGCAGCTGTGCGCCCGCCGCGCCGGAGCGTTCGGGGTGAAACTGCACGCCGTAAAAGTTATCTTTCTGTACTGCGGCGGTAAACGCTTCACCGTAGTGGCATTGCGCGATGGTGTATTCATTGACCGGCATCGCGTAGCTGTGAACGAAGTAAAAATACGCGCCGTCCTCAATGCCGCGGAACAGACGGTCGCCCGCCTTTGGATAAACGCGGTTCCAGCCCATGTGTGGCAGCGGCAAGCCGTGGTCGGTCATTTTCGGCACGTCCTGGTCAATAATCCCCAGCAGGTCGACGCCGTTTGTTTCTTCACTGCGGCGTCCCAGCAGCTGCATGCCGAGGCAGATGCCCAGCACCGGCTGGGTGCAGGCTTTAATCAGCTCGACCAGATCGCGTTCGTGAATCTGATCCATCGCCGCCTGCGCGGTGCCCACGCCCGGCAGAAACAGTTTGTCAGCGCGCAGCACCACATCCGGGTCACGGCTGACCACCGGCTCGTAGCCGTGACGGGCGATCGCCGCTTTCACCGAATTGAGGTTGGCGCAGCCGGTATCAAGGACAACCACATTCATCACAGCACTCCTTTTGAGGAGGGAAGGGCATTGCCGTCCACGCGGATCGCCTGGCGCAGCGTGCGGCCAAAGACTTTAAACAGGCTCTCCACACGGTGGTGATCGTTTTTGCCTTTGGTTTTCAGGTGCAGGGTGACGCCCATGGCATACGAGAGCGAGCGGAAGAAGTGCTCGATCATCTCGGTGCTCAGGTCGCCTACGCGCTGATAGGTAAACTCGGCTTTGTACTCGAGGTGCGGACGGCCGGAAATATCCAGCGCACAGCGGGCCAGGCATTCGTCCATCGGCAGCACGAAGCCGAAACGGTTAATGCCGCGCTTATCGCCCAGCGCAACTTTCAGCGCTTCGCCCAGCGCCAGGCCGGTATCTTCCACCGTGTGGTGATCGTCAATATAGAGGTCGCCTTTCACGGTAATGTTCATACGGAAACCGCCGTGGGTGGCGATCTGGTCCAGCATGTGGTCGAAGAAACCAACGCCGGTGTTAATTTTGCTGCCGCCTTCGCGGTCCAGCCACACTTCGACATCAATCTGCGTTTCGCGGGTGTTGCGCTCAATGTGGGCGTAGCGGTCGCGGCGGGTCAACTGCTCGCCAATCGCCGCCCAGCTTAGCGTTTCGCGGTTGTAGCGCAGGCCGGTAATGCCCATATTGTTGGCCAGTTCGACGTCGGTGGCGCGGTCGCCAATCACGTAGCTGTTGGCAGCGTCCATCACGCCGTCTGCCAGCCAGGCGGTGACCATCTGCGTTTTCGGCTTGCGGCATTCGCAGTTGTCGGCGGGCAGGTGCGGGCAAATGAGCACATCGTCAAACACCACGCCCTGCGAGGTAAAGACCTGCATCATCAGGTTGTGCGGGCCGTCGAAATCCGCCTGCGGGAAGCTGTCGGTGCCCAGCCCGTCCTGGTTGGTGATCATCACCAGCTTATAGCCCGCTTTTTGCAGCTTCAGCAGTTCGGGAATGGCGTCCGGCTCGAAGGCCAGTTTATCGAAACGGTCTACCTGATAGTCGCTCGGCGGTTCGGAAATCAGGGTGCCATCGCGATCGATAAAGAGAAACTTCTGGGTCATACGGTCTCCGCTTTCAAAGCGTCAATCACGCGCTGACTCTCTGCACGAGTGCCGATAGTGATGCGCAAACAGCCGCTTAAAGAAGGTTGTTTATTCTGGTCACGTAAGATAATGCCTTGATCCCATAAAGATTTAAATACGCTGCTTGAGGCTTTAATACGAGCCAGTACGTAGTTGGTCTCGGAATCAAATACCTGCTCGACGCAGTCGATGGTGCGCAGCGCATCCACCAGGTACTGACGTTCATTGAGGATTTGCGCGACGCGTTCGCGCATGGCGACGATTCCTTGCGCGCTAAGCGCCTGGGCCGCAATATCGGCAACCGGGGTCGAGAGCGGGTACGGCGCAATCACCTTCATTAATAGCGCGATCACCTCTTCATTTGCCAGCGTAAAGCCGCAGCGCAGCCCCGCTAGCGCAAAGGCTTTGGACAGCGTGCGCAGAATTACCAGATGCGGGTACTCGGCCAGCCAGCCGGCCAGCGTGGCCTGCGGGCAGAACTCAATATAGGCCTCATCGGCGACAACCAGCGCTTTGTCACGGGTCATCTCCAGCAGCGTACGGAAATCCTGCGGGTTGATAATCTGCCCGGTTGGGTTGTTCGGGCTGCATACGTAAACCACTTTCACGTTGGCCAGACTGTCAGCAATCGCCGGCAGATCCAGCTGCCAGTCGGCTTTGGTCGGCACGGTGCGGCATTCGACGCCGATGGTCTCAGCGCTGACGCTGTACATGCCGTAGGTCGGCGGGCAGAACAGCACCGCATCGCGGCCCGGTTCGCAAAACGCGCGTACCAGCAGTTCAATGCCTTCATCCGCGCCGCGGCTAACCAGCACCTGCTCCGGCTTGACGCCCGCATAGGCAGCGTAGTTTTCAATCACCGCTTTGGGCTGGCATTCCGGGTAGCGGTTCAGGGTCTGCTGGCTGAGTTCGAACGGCACCGCCGTCGGATATTCGTTGGCGTTCAGCCAGACGTCGCCTTTACCGCCAAGGCGGCGCGCCGACTGATACGGGGTCAGGGCGCGAACGTTGTCGCGGGCTAACTGTTCAATGCTCATGCTTGCTCCTTCAGGGCGTTCACGCGCAGGGTAACGGCATTTTTGTGGGCGGTCAGCCGCTCGGCGGCGGCCAGCGTTTCAATGGTGGCGGCAATGGCCGAGAATCCGTCACGGGATAATTCCTGAACGGTCATCCGTTTCTGGAAATCCGCCAGTCCCAGGCTGGAACAGGTGGATGTGTAACCGTAGGTCGGCAGCACGTGGTTGGTACCGGAGGCGTAGTCGCCAGCCGATTCCGGCGACCAGTCGCCGAGGAATACCGAACCGGCGCTGGTGATCTCATCAACCAGTTCACGCGCGTTGCGGGTCTGAATAATCAGGTGTTCCGGGCCGTAGGCGTTGGAGATCGCCACGCACTGCGCCAGATCGTTAGCCACAATCAGGCGGCTGGCAGAGAGGGCCTGACGCGCGGTATCGGCGCGGGACAGCTCGGCAAGCTGGCGTTCAACGGCCTCGGCCACACCTTCGGCAAGTTTCGCGTCTGGCGTCAGCAGAATCACCTGTGAGTCCGGGCCGTGCTCGGCCTGAGAGAGCAGGTCGGAGGCGACAAAGTCCGGCGTGGCGCCGCTATCGGCGATGACCAGTACTTCAGACGGGCCTGCTGGCATGTCGATGGCCGCGCCGTCGAGACGCTGGCTGACCTGACGTTTCGCTTCGGTGACGTACGCATTGCCTGGCCCGAAGATTTTATCCACCTTCGGAATAGACTCGGTGCCCAGCGCCAGCGCGGCAATGGCCTGTGCGCCGCCGACGTTAAATACCTCTTTGACGCCGCACAGCTGCGCCGCATACAGAATCTCATCGGCAATCGGCGGCGGCGAGCACAGCACCACTTTTTTACAGCCGGCGATGCGCGCCGGAGTGGCCAGCATTAATACGGTGGAGAACAGCGGCGCTGAACCACCCGGAATATAAAGCCCCACGGAGGCGATAGGGCGGGTGACCTGCTGGCAGCGTACGCCCGGTTGAGTTTCGATATCCACCGGCGGCAGAATCTGCGCGGTGTGGAAGGTATCGATGTTGCGCACCGCAGCCTGCATCGCTTGCTTCAGTTCGTCGCTCAGACGGCCTGCGGCCTGCTGAATTTCTTCCTCAGTCACGCGCAGCGCGCCAACCTCGGTTTTATCAAACTTCGCGCTGTATTCACGCAGCGCTTTATCGCCGTTGTTTTTAACGTTTTCCAGAATTTCGGCCACCGTACGGGTGATGCTGTCGGAAGCGGAAATGGCCGGGCGCATTAACAGCGCCTGCTGTTCTTCGGGGCTACAGCGGTTCCAGTCAATCAGGGTATTGAAGCTCATGGCGCTTACTCCATCATCTTCTCAATCGGCAGTACCAGAATCGAGCTGGCACCCAGGGACTTCAGTTTTTCCATGGTTTCCCAGAACAGGGTTTCGCTGCTGACCATGTGCATCGCCACGCGCTGCTGGTCGCCCGCCAGCGGCAGAATGGTTGGGCGCTCGGCGCCAGGCAGCAGGGCAATCACTTCTTCCAGGCGTTCGGTTGGCGCGTGCATCATGATGTATTTCGATTCGCGCGCCTGAATCACGCCCTGAATACGGGTTAACAGACGGTCAATCAACTGCTGCTTGGCGTCGCTCATCTCGCCGTCGCGTTGAATCAGGCAGGCTTTAGAGCGGAACATTACTTCTACTTCACGCAGGCCGTTGGCTTCCAGCGTCGCGCCGGTTGATACCAGGTCGCAGATGGCGTCGGCCAGACCGGCACGCGGGGCCACTTCAACAGAGCCGTTCAGCAGGCAGGATTTAAAGCTGATGCCTTTCTGGTCGAGATAACGTTTGAGCAGGTGCGGGTAAGAGGTGGCAATACGTTTGCCGTCGAGCGCAGCCGGGCCGTTCCAGGCTTCATCCGCCGGGGTCGCCAGCGACAGACGGCAGCCGCCGAAGTCCAGACGACGCAGGGTAAAGTAGCGCGGGTCTTCGCCTTGTGCGCGGCGGCTCAGCAGCTCTTCTTCCAGAACGTTTTCACCGATAATGCCGAGATCGACCACGCCATCCATAATCAGCCCCGGAATATCGTCATCGCGAACGCGCAGGATATCGATCGGCATGTTCTCCGCCATCGCGATCAGGCGCTGGGTGTGGAGATTGATTTTGATACCACAACGGGCCAGTAATTCGCGTGAATCATCGCTCAGGCGGCCTGATTTCTGAATAGCTATGCGTAAACGGCTGTTATCTAACATTCTGTATTCCTCATTACCCTGCTGAATTTGGTTCAAAAAAAAGCCCCCGGAAGATGATCTTCCGGGGGCTCTCTTGCGTTCATGCACCACTGGAAGATCTGAATGTCTCCCAGCACACATCGCCTGAAAGACTAGTCAGGATGATGGTGATGATGGTGGTGTTTAAATTGAACGCGGCTCATAAATTTCTCGTTGAATGACTATTCACTTGATGTCTTTTAACCTAAACCACTTTTGTCGTTGAGCGCAAGCGCTTTTTTCATTCATTAAATCAATTCATGTTACCACTATAAATTGTCAGTTTTCTCGCTGTGGCGTAGCCTTATGAGAGGAGTGCAGGATGAACCAGGAGATAGCGCAATGAAGAAGGTGGCAATTGTCGGTTTAGGGTGGCTGGGTATGCCGCTGGCGCTGTCGTTGATGGCGCGCGGCTGGCAGGTAACGGGCAGTAAAACGACAGAGGATGGCGTGGAAGCCGCACGGATGTGCGGGATTGACAGCTATCCGTTGCGGCTCGATCCGCAGCTGGTCTGTGAGGCTGATGACCTTGATGCCTTAATGAATGTTGACGCGCTGGTCATTACGCTCCCCGCGCGCCGCAGCGGCCCGGGCGAAGATTTCTATCATCAGGCGGTGCAGGAGATTGTGGACTCCGCGCTGGCGCACCAGATTCCGCGCATTATCTTTACCAGCTCCACTTCGGTCTACGGTAAAGAAGAAGGGCTGGTAAAAGAGAGCACGCCGCGTGAACCGGTTACCGCTAGCGGTAGAGTATTAAAAGAGCTGGAAGACTGGCTTCATCAATTGCCGGGGACGTCGGTGGATATTCTGCGTCTGGCGGGGCTGGTGGGGCCGGATCGGCATCCGGGACGTTTCTTCGCAGGTAAATCCGCGCCGGATGGTCAGCACGGCGTGAATCTCGTCCATCTGGAAGATGTTGTTTCTGCTATTACGCTTTTATTACAGGCGCCGAAGGGTGGACACATTTATAACATTTGTGCGCCGTTGCATCCCGCCCGCGGTATTTTCTATCCGCAAATGGCGCGCGAGCTGGGGTTAGCGGTTCCGAGCTTTAGCGACAGCGGTAATGGAAAAGGCAAAATCATCGACGGTAATCTCATTTGCCGCGAGCTCGGCTTTGAGTATCAGTATCCTGACCCGTTACGTATGCCGATGGAATAATCGCCTCTGTTTTAGCAAATAGTGCTATTGATGAGATTTATGATTCGGGAGTTGCTGAATTATCAGTCGTTTAGACGAGAAGGCGTGCTGATTATGCTCTCAGCGGCTTGTCTTTTTGCTACCGTTTGGGGCAAAATATGTCGAATGTAAAAAATTGAGATTAACCGACGTGCTTGCCGCGTCGGTTATTTTTTTTACATCAAAACAACCATCAAATTAAAGAGGCCGGGCTTCGTACCGGATAGATACTTACTTAAAAAACGACAGTCGTTGTCGCTGAGGAAACAGAAAAAAAATGGGGCAATTTTTCAATTTTGCGCCGGCCATCGCCGTAATGGAGACTGACCGTGTCGCATAACGTTACTCCAAACACCTCTCGCGTGGAATTACGTAAAACGCTTACGCTTATTCCGGTTGTTATGATGGGCTTGGCCTATATGCAGCCGATGACGCTGTTTGATACGTTCGGTATCGTATCTGGCATGACCGATGGTCACGTGCCAACAGCTTATGCCTTCGCTCTGGTGGCGATTCTGTTCACCGCGCTGAGCTACGGTAAGCTGGTGCGCCGTTATCCTTCGGCGGGCTCTGCCTACACTTATGCCCAGAAATCCATCAGCCCGACCGTTGGCTTTATGGTGGGTTGGTCTTCGCTGCTCGATTATCTGTTCGCGCCGATGATCAACATTCTGCTGGCAAAAATCTATTTCGAAGCGCTGGTGCCGTCGATACCGTCATGGGTATTCGTGATTGCACTGGTTGCCTTTATGACCGCCTTTAACCTGCGCAGCATCAAATCTGTCGCCAACTTTAACACCGTGATCGTGGTGTTCCAGGTGGTACTGATTGCCGTGATCCTGGGTATGGTGATTTATGGCGTGGCGCACGGCGAAGGTGCCGGTACGCTGGCAAGCAACCGTCCGTTCTGGTCGGGTGATGCGCACGTGATCCCTATGATTACCGGGGCCACGATTCTGTGCTTCTCCTTTACCGGCTTTGACGGTATCAGCAACCTGTCCGAAGAAACCAAAGACGCTGAGCGTGTGATTCCGCGTGCTATCTTCCTGACGGCGCTGATTGGTGGCCTGATCTTTATCTTCTCCACCTATTTCCTGCAGCTCTACTTCCCGGATATCTCTCGCTTCAAAGATCCGGACGCCTCACAGCCTGAAATCATGCTGTACGTGGCGGGTAAAGCCTTCCAGGTTGGCGCGCTGATCTTCTCCACCATTACCGTGCTGGCTTCCGGTATGGCGGCGCATGCGGGTGTGGCGCGTCTGATGTACGTGATGGGTCGTGATGGCGTGTTCCCGAAAAGCTTCTTCGGCTATGTGCATCCAACCTGGCGTACCCCGGCGATGAACATCATCCTGGTTGGCGCGATTGCGCTGCTGGCGATTAACTTCGACCTGGTGATGGCAACGGCGCTGATTAACTTTGGTGCGCTGGTGGCGTTCACCTTCGTGAACCTGTCCGTTATCTCTCAGTTCTGGATCCGTGAGAAGCGTAATAAGACGCTGAAAGATCACTTCCAGTACCTGTTCCTGCCAATCTGCGGCGCGCTGACCGTTGGCGCACTGTGGGTGAACCTGGAAGAGAGCTCTATGGTTCTGGGCCTGATCTGGGCCGGTATCGGTCTGATCTACCTGGCCTGTGTGACCAAAAGCTTCCGCAACCCGGTTCCGCAGTACGAAGATGTTGCATAACTGAATTTAAAAACGATGGTTGCAAAACCGGAGGTCTGGGCCTCCGGTTTTTTTTGTCTTAAGTTTGTGGGGTGATTAAAAAATCAATATTAATAACCGTCGGGAATAATATAGAGCTTTTGGTTATTGGAGCCGTCCGGCGGGGTCAGGAATAATTTTAAGACTGATAATATTGAGTTAATTGATTCTTATGTTGCACATGATAATAAGTGGCATGATTTGCGGGGCTTTACTGGGATTCGTTATGCAGCGCGGCCGTTTCTGCCTGACGGGCGGCTTTCGCGATATGTATATCACCAAAAATAACCGCATGTTTTACGCACTGCTGATTGCTATCTGTATCCAGAGTATCGGCGTGTTCGCGCTGATCCAGCTTGGCCTGGTGCAGTACGATGCAGGCGCGTTCCCGTGGCTAGGCACCGTGGTGGGCGGATTTGTTTTTGGTATCGGTATCGTTTATGCGGGAGGCTGCGCCACCGGCACCTGGTATCGTGCCGGGGAAGGGCTGATTGGCAGTTGGATTGCACTGGTCACCTATATGGTGATGAGCGCGATCATGCGTTCACCGCACGCGGCTGGGCTCAACCAATTCCTCGGTCAACACACGACAGCCCACAACGGCATTGCCGAAACCCTGAATATCTCCGTCTGGCCGATTATTGCGCTGCTGGTGGTGGTGACGCTGTGGTTTGTGCGCAAAGAGCTGCGCAAACCAAAGCTCAAGATTGCCTCTTTGCCGCCGCGCCGCACTGGCCTGGCCCATCTGCTGTTTGAAAAGCGCTGGCACCCGTTTGTAACCGCGGTGCTGATTGGCCTTATCGCCCTGCTGGCCTGGCCGCTGAGTGAGGCCACCGGACGTATGTTTGGCCTTGGTATTACCTCGCCGACCGCCAATATCCTGCAGTTCCTGGTGGGGGGTGACAGCAAGTACCTCAACTGGGGCGTCTTCCTGGTGCTGGGGATCTTTATTGGCTCGTTTATCGCCGCGAAAGCCAGCCGTGAATTCCGCGTCCGCGCTGCCGATGCCAGCACCACGCTGCGTAGCGCGGGTGGCGGCGTGCTGATGGGCTTCGGTGCCAGCATTGCCGGCGGCTGCTCGATCGGCAACGGTTTGGTGATGACGGCGATGATGACCTGGCAGGGCTGGATTGGCCTGGTATTTATGATTCTCGGCGTGTGGTGCGCGTCGTGGATGTTGTATGTTCGCCCGCAGCGGAAAGCAAAACTGAAAACCGCAACGGCTTAAGGAGTAGAAAAAATGGTTGTGAAGAAACTGGACGTAGTCACGCAGGTTTGCCCGTTCCCGTTAATTGAAGCGAAGGCGGCGATGGCGGAACTGGCCAGCGGCGACCAGCTGGTGATTGAGTTCGACTGTACTCAGGCGACGGAAGCCATCCCGCAGTGGGCGGCGGAAGAGGGCTTTACGGTCACGGACTATCAGCAGTCTGGCGATGCGGCGTGGACCATCACCGTACAGAAATAATGCCCCAGGCATCAAGCGACGCCGGGAAGATTTTCCGGCGTCGCTGCGTTGAGTTAAACAATCTCCTGCACGTACTGATACAGCGCCTTCAGAAGCGATAGCTTCTCGTTATTCCCCTCATACTGACCGTACAACATCTCCAGTTGCTGGGCGTAGGCCTGTAAAAATTCCGGGGTGAAGATCTGCCGACGGTGTTCCAGCCAGCGCTGTTGCTCGTTTTCATCCAGCGTGCCGGGGAAATTGCGCGCGCGGAAGTTAAACAGCAGCTTCTCAATACGCGGGTCGGCGAAGGTAATGTCCAGCGCCGGCAGATTGCGCGGCTCGGTCTCCAGCACGATTTTCATCGCCGCGCGGTCGGCGTCGCTAAAGAAACCGTTATAAAGCTGGGCGTCGACGTTGTCCGATGCGACAAACGGCTCGGCTTCAGCAAATATCGCCACCACCTTCTCGCGCACCTGCGGGTTATCGCGCAACTGCTTCAGGTTATCCAGACAGTGCTGACGGTTGATGCCCAGACGGTCGGCGTCTTCTGGCCGTAGGGTATTGGCCTGTGCCAGCACCGGGCACTTATTCAGATGCACCAGCTTAATCGGCACCGGCGAGGTGTCGCCGAGCTCGGCCTTCGGCGTATACAGACGCTCGCGCAGCGTATCGGCGTCCAGCTCGAGCAGCGGGGCAATGTCGCCCGCCAGGTCGACCATGATCACCGCATTGCGGTTATCCGGATGCCAGGCTAGCGGCGCAATCCAGCTGGTGTTTCCGCGCCAGGCGCCAAACATTCCCGAGACATGCACCAGTGGCTTCATCTGCGGGACGTCAATCAGCGTCATCAGCTTGTTTTTGCCCCGGTAGGCATACAGATAATCAAAAAGCTTCGGCTGCTGGGCCTTCACCAGCTTCGCCATGGCGATGGTCGCGTAAACGTCGGCCATCGCATCATGGGCGTTACTGTGTTCAATTCCGTTGGCTTTGGTTAAATGTTCGAGGCGAAAGCTCGGCAGGCCGTCGTCGTTTTCCGGCCAGTTGATGCCGTCCGGGCGCAGGGCATAGCAGGCGCGCATCACGTCAAGCAGGTCCCAGCGCGAATTGCGGTTTTGCCAGCTCCAGGCGTAAGGATCATAAAAGTTACGGTAGAAAATATTGCGCGTCACTTCATCATCGAAGCGGACGTTGTTGTAGCCCACCACGCAGGTTTCCGGCACCGTGAAAATATCGTGAATACGTTTGGCAAATGCGGCTTCGTTTTCGCCCTTAGCGCGCGCTTCCTGCGGGGTGATGCCGGTAATTAACACCGCTTCCGGTTGCGGCAGGTAGTCGTCCGCCGGTTTGCAGTAAAAGACCTCTGGCTCGCCGATAATATTGAAGTCTTTATCGGTGCGAATTGCGGCGAACTGCGCGGGTCTGTCGAGGGAAGGGCTGGTTCCGAACGTTTCATAGTCGTGAAACAGGAATCCCGGCGCGCTGGAGGTCTCTTGCATGGCGTTAACTGTGTCCGTGTATGGCATTGAATGTCCATGGTAAACGATTTAGCCTGGCATCAGAAGCGCCAGAACCGTTTCTGGAATCCGTCACGCAGGGGATTTTTTTGTGTGAAAATAGAGATATGTCATATTTTCTTGCAATTTAGCCCTGTCATGAGGCACAAACTTCCGTAAAAAGGACGGCGAATTTGTAAAAGTTGAGGATGTTCCGTTGAAAGCCCGTTTTCTTGTTGCCGTTTCTTTGCTCGCTTCGAGCGTTTCGTGTGCATTTGCCGACAATATCGCAATGCCTGCTGTCACCCCGCCCGCGATTAAAGCAGGTTCGTGGGTACTTATGGATTATACAACCGGGCAGATTTTAACCGCAGGTAATGAACATCAGCAGCGTAATCCAGCCAGTCTGACTAAGCTCATGACCGGCTACGTGGTGGATCGGGCTATTGATAGCCATCGCATCACGCCGGACGACATCGTCACCGTCGGGCGCGATGCCTGGGCGGCGGCTAACCCGGTGTTTAATGGTTCGTCGCTCATGTTCCTGAAAGCGGGCGACCGCGTTTCGGTTCGCGATCTGAGCCGTGGCCTGATAGTGGATTCCGGCAATGACGCCTGTGTGGCGCTGGCGGACTACGTGGCCGGCGGCCAACCGCAGTTTGTCAAAATGATGAATGACTACGTGCAGAAGCTGAATCTACGCGACACGCATTTTGAAACCGTCCATGGCCTTGATGCACCGGGCCAGCACAGCTCGGCTTACGATCTGGCAGTGCTTTCGCGCGCGATTATTCACGGCGAACCAGAGTTCTATCATATGTACAGCGAGAAGAGCCTGACGTGGAACGGTATCACCCAACAGAACCGTAACGGCCTGCTGTGGGAAAAAACCATGCACATCGACGGCCTGAAAACCGGGCATACTTCCGGTGCCGGGTTTAACCTGATCGCGTCATCGGTGGATGGTCAGCGTCGTCTGATTGCCGTCGTGATGGGCGCCGACAGCCCGAAAGGTCGTGAAGACCAGGCACGCACGCTGCTGCGCTGGGGCCAGCAAAACTTTGATACCGTGCAGGTTCTGCAAAACGGTAAAAAGGTCGGGACCGAGCGTATCTGGTATGGCGATAAAGAGAAGATTGCTCTCGGTACCGATCAGGATTTCTGGTTAGCGCTGCCGAAAGCCGAAGTGCCGAATATTAAAGCCAAATACGTGCTGGATAAAAAAGAGCTGGAAGCGCCGCTGGCTGCTCATCAGCGGGTGGGGGAAATCCAACTGCTCGACCGCGATAAAGTGGTGGCGCAGTGGCCGCTGGTGACGCTGGAGAGCGTTGGCAAAGGTGGGCTGTTCTCGCGCTTAAGCGATTACCTGCATCACAAAGCCTGATGTAAACTCTATTTAATCGATTAGCGCCCCTTTTCAGGGGCGTTTTTGCGCTCCCGGTGGTCGTTGCCTGACGGAGCAGGTACAATTTGCCCTTTCGTTTTTTGTGGAGAGTGGGTGTGCGTCCGGATAAGTCACTCAGCCCGTTTGAAATACGCTTATATCGACACTATCGTACCGTGCACGGCGCACGCATTGCGCTGGCTTTTGTCCTGACGTTTCTTATCGTCCGCCTGCTTGGCATTCCTGACGGCTCCTGGCCGTTGATCACGCTGGTGGTGGTTATGGGGCCGATTTCGTTCTGGGGCAACGTGGTTCCACGCGCCTTCCAGCGGATTGGCGGTACGGTGCTTGGCTCCGCGCTGGGCCTGGTCGCCCTCAAGCTGGAGCTTATCTCACTGCCGCTGATGATCATCTGGTGCGCGGCGGCGATGTTCCTCTGCGGCTGGCTGGCGTTGGGTAAGAAACCGTATCAGGCGCTGTTGATTGGCATCACGTTGGGGGTGGTGGTCGGCGCGCCGCCGGGGGATATGACCACCGCGCTGTGGCGAAGCGGCGACGTGATTTTCGGCTGTCTGCTGGCGATGCTGTTTACCGGTATCTGGCCGCAGCGGGCGTTTATCCACTGGCGTATCCAGATGGCGACTTTCGTCACCCAGTTTAACCGCATCTACCAGGCAGGCCTGTCGCCTAACCTGATTGAGCGGCCGAGGCTGGAAAAACACCTGCAAACGGTGCTTAACGACGTGGTGAAAATGCGCGGTCTGATCACCCCGGCCAGCAAAGAGACGCATATTCACAAAGGCATCTTTGAGGCCATTCAGACCGTGAGCCGCAATCTGGTGTGTATGCTGGAGCTGCAAATTAACGCCCACTGGGCGACCCGCCCGAGCCATCTGCTGATGCTCAACGCCCAGACGCTGCGTGAAACTCAGACCATGACGCAGCAAACGCTGCTCTCCATCGCCCACGCGCTGTACGAAGGTAATCCGCGGCCTATTAAGGCCAACAGCGAGAAGCTCAACGATATTGTCGCCGAACTGCGCCAACTGGTGAATGACTACAAGGGCGATAACCTTTCGGAAACGCCGATTCATGGTTACGTCTGGCTGAGTATGGAACTGGCGCGGCAACTGGAGCTCCTCTCCAGTCTGATGTGCCGCGCATTGCGTAAATAAAAGGCAGATGCGCAGGGTTTTTCGTCTGGTTGTTTCGATTCAGCTGGATTTAGGGTTATGATGAACTCAAAGCAAAAATGATTGTTTGCCGCAACGGTGATACGCGAAGTCATACTGGTTGAAGGGGATATCAGTAATGTGTACCTTATCGTGTAGCCGTTGTTTTAACGAATCCGACTCTCAACTATCAGGGGTATAAAAATGGAAACCACGAAACCTTCGTTTCAGGACGTACTGGAGTTTGTACGTTTGTTCCGTCGTAAGAACAAACTGCAGCGCGAAATCCAGGACGTTGAGAAAAAGATCCGTGACAACCAGAAGCGTGTCCTGCTGCTGGACAACCTCAGCGACTACATCAAACCGGGCATGAGCGTTGAAGCTATTCAGGGCATTATTGCCAGCATGAAAGGCGACTACGAAGATCGCGTTGATGACTACATCATCAAAAATGCTGAACTGTCCAAAGAACGCCGCGACATCTCTAAGAAACTGAAAGTGATGGGCGAGCAGAAAGGCGAGTAACCGTCCTTCGCGGGTGACGGTGCTGCCGTCACCTGGCCATTGTTTTTCCTTCCCCCTAATCCCACCGCCACAACCTCAGTGACATCGCGAGCAATGCGGAGTATAAAGCTCTGTGTTTGATATATTAGCCACAGTTATGTGGGAACATATTGATATCAAAGGAACTCGCTAACAATGCAGCAACATCAGGAAGCGCAATCATGATGCTGGTGACCGGCGGCGCGCGCAGCGGCAAGAGCCGCCACGCTGAATCGTTACTCAGCCAGTACTCCCGGGTTTGCTATATCGCGACCTCGCAAGTTTTCGACGCCGAGATGGCCGAGCGCATTCAACATCATCGGGACAGCCGCCCCGCGCACTGGCGCACCGAAGAACGCTGGCAACATCTTGCCGACATCATTACCCCCCACAACGATCCCAGCGAAGCCATCTTACTGGAATGCATCACGACGCTGGTGACCAATATTCTCTTTGCCTCGGGCAACCCGGACGAGATTGAGCGATGGGACTTCGACGCGCTGGAACGCGAAGTTAACGCTGAAATCGATGCGCTGATAGCGTCTTGTCAAGCCTGCCCGTCACCGGTGGTGCTGGTGACCAACGAAGTGGGGATGGGCATCGTGCCCGAGAATCGTCTGGCCCGGCATTTTCGCGATATTGCCGGGCGTGTGAACCAAAAGCTGGCGCAGGCGGCGGATGACGTCTGGCTGGTGGTATCAGGGATTGGAGTCAAAATAAAATGAGCCGACTGTTTTTCGCCACCCTTTCGTTTATGAGCCGTCTGCCGGTGCCGCAGCGCTGGTCGCAGGGGCTGGATTTAGACCGCTACGTCAGCGGCGTGATCACCTTTCCGTTTATTGGCTTGCTGCTCGGGGCGCTGAGCGGCCTGGTATTTATCATCGTTCAGGCCTGGTGCGGGATCCCGCTGGCGGCGTTCTTTGCGGTACTGGCGCTGGCGTTGCTGACCGGGGGCTTCCATCTGGATGGGCTGGCGGATACCTGCGACGGTATTTTCTCTGCTCGCCGCCGTGAAAAGATGCTGGAAATTATGCGCGACAGCCGTCTGGGCACGCACGGCGGCCTGGCGCTGATCTTCGTCCTGCTGGCGAAAGTGCTGGCCGTCAGCGAACTGGCACTACGCGATACGCCGATGCTCGCCGCCATTGCCGGCGCCTGTATTGCCGGGCGCGCGGGGTCGGTGCTGATGATGTACCGCCACCGCTATGCGCGGGAAGAGGGGCTGGGCAATCTGTTTATCGGCAAAATCAGCTTCCGCCAGACCTGGGTTACGCTGGTTATCGGCGGCGCGCTGGTTACCGCCATGCTGGGTATGCATGGCCTGCGTGCGTTGCTGGTGGCGTTTATTGGCGTCTTTATTTTAGGCCTGTTGCTGAAACGCACGCTCGGTGGACAAACCGGCGATACGCTGGGCGCGGCCATCGAGCTAGGCGAAGTGATTTTCTTGCTGGCGCTACTGTAAGCCAGCGTTTAACGGGGTAAATAATAAAATATGCAAACACTGGCTTCATTATTAGCGGCGATTCCTGACGTCGATAACGCCGCGATGGCACAAGCACAGCAACATATTGATGGGCTGCTGAAACCCACCGGTAGCCTCGGGCGGCTGGAGACGCTGGCGGTGCAGTTGGCCGGTATGCCGGGGCTGCACGGTACGCCGCAGGTGGCGAAGAAAGCCATCCTCGTAATGTGCGCCGACCACGGGGTCTGGCATGAAGGGGTCGCGGTTTCGCCGCAGATTGTCACGGCAATCCAGGCGGCAAATATGACTCGCCATAACACCGGCGTCTGTGTGATGGCCGCCCAGGCCGGTGCCGACGTGCACGTGATAGATGTCGGTATTGATGCCGATCCGATTCCCGGCCTGATTGATATGAAGGTCGCGCGCAGCAGCGGCAATATTGCGCAGGGGCCGGCGATGAGCGCAGAGCAAGCGCAGTCGGTTCTGATGGCAACTATTCGCTATACGCGTCAACTGGCGGAGCAGGGCGTGACGCTGTTTGGCGTGGGCGAGTTGGGCATGGCAAATACCACCCCAGCGGCGGCGATGGTGAGCGTGCTCACCGACAGCGAGCCGGAAGCGGTGGTTGGCGTAGGGGCAAACCTGCCGCAGACGCAGCTGGGGCATAAAGTTGAGGTTGTTCGCCGCGCTATCGCTGTGAACCAGCCTAACGCCGAAGATGGTCTTGATGTGCTGACGAAAGTGGGCGGTTATGATCTGCTCGGGATGACCGGCGTGATGCTCGGCGCCGCGTCCTGTGGCCTGCCGGTGGTGCTGGATGGTTTCTTGTCCTATGCGTCGGCGCTGGCCGCCTGCCGGATAGCGCCGGGGGTGAAACCGTATCTGATTCCTTCCCATTTCTCCGCAGAGAAGGGGGCGCGTATCGCGCTCGCGCATCTCGAGCTTGAGCCGTATCTGCACATGGAGATGCGCCTGGGCGAGGGCAGCGGCGCGGCGATGGCGATGCATATCGTCGAGTCGGCCTGCGCCATGTATAACCGTATGGGGACGCTGGCGGGTAGCAACATCGTCCTGCCGGTATAACGGGTTATTTGGTTATCATCTGTCGCAGCAGCCATTCTCGCAGCGCCAAAATATCCTGGCGCTGCGCGGTTTCTTCGGTTGCGACCAGATAGTAGTTCGCGCCGGGCAACGTCATGTTGAACGGTGCGGTGAGCACTCCGCGTTCCAGCAGATCCCGCGCCAGCAGTTCGCTGGCAATCACCACGCCCTGGCCCGCGACCGCGGCCTGTAGCGCATGCGTTTCATCGCTAAAGGTTAATCCAGTCTGAATGTTTAATCCTTCAGGTCCATAGCGCTTTTGCCAGTTTTCCCAACTCGGTTCCGCGGCTGGAACGCGGCGATTCTCTACATGGAATAAGGTCACCGCCTGCAAATCCTCGGGTTTGCATATCTTCAGCGTCGGGCTGGCGACGACGATAAAGCGATCGGTATACAGCAGCGTGCAGTGCAGCGCCGCTTCCGGCGTCTCGCGGTAGCGAATTGCCACGTCTACGGTTCGCTGGCTGAGATCGACGCGCTCGACGCTGGTGTGCAGACGCAGGTCTATGGCCGGGAATTCCGCTTTAAAGTCGGCCAGCCTGGGCACCAGCCAGTGGGTTAAAAAATTGGACGTGGTGGTGACCGTCAGCGAGGGCGGCTGCTGAGCGCGAAGTACCTGTGTTGTGGCCTCTTCGAGTGCGGCAAAGGCGCGCTGAGTGCCTGCATAAAGCACTCGGCCACTTTCCGTCAGACTCATGCCCTGCGCGCTGCGCTCGCAGACCCGGCACCCAAGCACTGACTCCAGAAGTTTGATTTGATGGCTGACTGCCGTAGCGCTCACACCCAGCGTGTCGGCAGCCCGTTTAAAACTCTGGCTTTCGGCGACTGCGTGAAACGCCCGCAGCGCGCCAAGCGGCGGGAGGCGTATTTTTTTCATACCTGAGTTTTTCTCATCTATAGCTGAAAACTATGCGTTTGTTTAAGCCATTATACAGGGCGTAGGCTACCCGGCATGTAAAGCGAGAAATGAATTATTCTCATGATGATGTCGGGAGTCGAAAATGAGTACAGAGATACATAACGCTACGTTGCCGGGCGAAGCGGGTGCGCTACGCGCCATTGCGCTAGGTTCCGGGATCGCTGCGGGTGGCTTGTTGCTGAAAATGGCGACGATTGTTGGTGTGGGCATCAGCGTGATCCTGTTGACCGCTTTGGTGGCAAGTGCTGCTCTGGGCGTTGTGCTGGCGCGTCAGCGGGGGATCGCGCGTCACGGCTTTCTACTGGCCGCGATGGGCTGGCTGTTGGTATTGCTGACCACGTTGAATGCGCATCCGGGGATGGCACTGTTGCCCGGCATTCTCATCGCTGGCGTAGGGCTGGGGCTGGCCCACGGTCAGCACGCTGTCGAGAAACGGATGGGCACGATGATGAGTTGCGCCGTGGCGCTGGCGGCAGCCTTACTGATTCAGGCTTGCGCAGCACCAGGCTTGATGGGGTACGTCTTTGCGCTTGCGTTGCCTGTCGATCTCGCCTTGCTTGGCGCATTGCTGGTTCGAATTGCGGAACAGGAAAGGCGTTAAAAGCAAAAATCCCGCTTAAGTTTCCTTAAGCGGGATTTTAAAATGTGGCTCCTCTGACTGGACTCGAACCAGTGACATACGGATTAACAGTCCGCCGTTCTACCGACTGAACTACAGAGGAATCGTTGTGGAGTCGTATCTTAGCGGCGAAAAAACTTTTGTCAAACGCCAATTATCGCTTTGTGGTGCAGTTGCCTATTCCATCAACAATTTGTCGTCATTCCAGACAAAAATTAAGGAAAAATGTTTTGCAGGATCGGTGATTCTCCCTCATCATTTGAAATGGAGTTTCAACTTTCAGAACTAAGGTCCATTTTGAACGTCACCGCCGTGCTTCGCCAGGCCGTCTCGCGCACGCCCTGGTATAAAAAACGCAAAAGTTATCGAGTTCTCTTCTGGCGTGAAATCACCCCCCTTGCTGTACCCATTTTTCTGGAAAATACCTGCGTTCTGCTGATGGGCGTGCTGAGTACCTTCCTCGTCAGTTGGCTGGGAAAAGAGGCTATGGCAGGTGTCGGTCTCGCCGATAGCTTCAATATGGTGATTATGGCGTTCTTCGCCGCCATTGACCTTGGGACAACGGTGGTGGTGGCGTTTAGTCTCGGCAAGCGGGATCGCCGCAAGGCACGTGCGGCGGCGCGACAGTCGCTGGTGATCATGACCCTGTTTGCGGCGATTCTGGCGGCGGTCATTCACTATTTTGGCGCCGGGATTATTAATATCGTTGCCGGCGACGCGACGCCAGAAGTGAAGGCGCTGGCGTTGACCTATCTCGAGTTGACCGTTCTGAGCTATCCCGCCGCCGCGATTGCGCTGATTGGCAGCGGTGCGCTGCGTGGCGCCGGGAATACGAAGATTCCGCTGATGATTAACGGCGGGATGAATATCCTCAATATTATGATTAGTAGCGTGCTGATTTACGGCGCATTTGGCTGGGACGGCCTTGGCTTTGCCGGGGCGGGGCTCGGGTTGACCATTTCGCGCTACATCGGCGCGGTGATGATCATCATTGTGCTGATGGTGGGTTTCAATCCGGCCCTGCGCATTCCGCTTAAAAGCTACTTTAAACCACTGAATTTCGCGATTATCTGGGAAGTGATGGGGATTGGGATCCCGGCCAGCGTCGAATCGGTGCTGTTTAACGGCGGCAAACTGTTGACCCAGATGTTTGTCGCCGGGATGGGGACTGATGTCATTGCCGGTAATTTTATTGCCTTCTCGGTGGCGGCGCTGATAAACCTGCCTGGTAACGCGCTGGGATCGGCATCGACCATTATTACCGGTAAACGGCTTGGCACCGGTCAGCTCGCGCAGGCCGAACGGCAACTGCGTCACGTCTTCTGGATGTCGACCATTGTACTTACCGTGATTGCGTGGGGGACGGCGCCGTTTGCCGGGCTGTTTGCGTCGTTTTATACCCATGAAGAGGATGTCAAAGAGGTGGTGAAAATCCTGCTGTGGATGAACGCTGCCTTTATGCCCATCTGGGCGGCTTCCTGGGTGCTGCCGGCGGGCTTTAAAGGGGCGCGCGATGTGCGCTTCGCCATGTGGGTTTCCATGCTGAGCATGTGGGGCTGCCGCGTGGTGGTCGGTTACGTGCTGGGTATCCTGCTCGGCTGGGGAGTGGTTGGCGTCTGGATGGGGATGTTCCTCGACTGGGCAGCGCGTGCCGCGCTTTTCTATCGCCGTCTGGTGACCGGGCGCTGGGCGTGGAAATATGCGCCAGCCAAAAAAGAAGATGCCGCATAACGGCGAGTTGCGGGTAAAATCGGCAAAAATCGTCAGTTTTCAGCCTGATTGCAGATTAAATCAGCAAACGATTTATTTTCTGCAAATCAGGCTTTGACAACCACGGGGTACCCCGATAATATGCGCCTCGTTCACACGATTCCTCTGTAGTTCAGTCGGTAGAACGGCGGACTGTTAATCCGTATGTCACTGGTTCGAGTCCAGTCAGAGGAGCCAAATTTAGAAAAGCCTGCTTTCGAGCAGGCTTTTTGCTTTTCTGCGTTCAGCCACTTCCTCGACATCGCCGTGGCGAGCCGAGGAAAGGGGTTAACGGAACGGCGGTTCGTTGAAGGTGCGTAACTTACGTGAGTGCAGGCGGTCGCCTTCAGCACGCAGAAGGTCGATGGCCCGAATGCCAATCTGCAGGTGCTCGGAAATCGCGCCTTCATAGAAGCGGTTGGCCTGACCGGGCAGTTTTATCTCTCCGTGCAGCGGCTTGTCCGACACGCACAGCAACGTGCCGTAGGGGACGCGGAAGCGATACCCCTGCGCGGCAATGGTCGCACTTTCCATATCAATGGCTACCGCGCGGCTCAGGTTAAAGCGCAGTGCGGAAGCCGAATAACGCAGCTCCCAGTTACGGTCGTCGGTGGTGACTACCGTGCCGGTACGCAACCGCTGTTTGACTTCTTCTCCCGGCATACCGCTAACCTGCTTGGTGGCGTCGTACAGTGCACGCTGCACCTCGGCGATGCTCGGAATTGGAATATCCGGCGGCAGCACCGCGTTGAGCACGTGGTCATCGCGCAGATAGGCGTGCGCCAGCACATAGTCGCCAATCGACTGACTTTCACGCAGGCCGCCGCAGTGACCAATCATCAGCCACACATCCGGGCGTAATACCGCCAGGTGATCGCAGATATTTTTGGCATTGGATGGGCCGACGCCGATATTAATCAACGTAATTCCCTGACCATCTTTAGTGAGCAAATGCCAGGCGGGCATTTGGTGCTTCTTCCATGCCAGATCGGAAATCGCTTCTTCCGGGGCTTCAGTATCGGCGGTGATCCAGATCCCGCCCGCGCAGGAAAGCGATACGTACGGGCTGTCAGGATCGAGGATCTGGCTGCAACCCCAGCGCACGAACTCATCGACGTAGCGGGTGTAGTTGGTGAACAGCACAAACGGCTGGAAGTGTTCGACCGGCGTACCGGTGTAGTGACGCAGACGGGCCAGCGAAAAGTCGACGCGGCGGGCATCAAAATGCGACAACGGATAGAACTCGGTGGCATGGGTTAAGCCATCCGCCGTTTCATCACCAATCTGCGACAGCTCGGTTGTCGGGAAAAAACGGGTGAGATCGGCGCTCATTGAGCGATCGAGATTGAGACCGTCTATCACGTAAGGATAAGGGATCTCGTGCTGCGACAGGCTAACTTCAATATGCGCATCGTAATCCTCATGCAGCAGCGACAGTTGTTCCAGCAGATAGCTGCGAAATAGCGTTGGGTGGGTGATGGTGGTGGTGTAGCAGCCGGAGTGGGTAAAGCGGCCAAACGCGCGGGTTTTCTGCGCCTTGTGCGCGCAGCCGCTCCAGGAGACCGAGAGCTGTGGGTAGACAAATAATCCGTTGGCCCGCGCTTCGGCGCTGGGCAGTGAGCGATCGTCAATAAACAGACGGATGGCGTCACGTAATGCATTTACCGATTGATCGTACAGCGCCTGGAGTTGATCCAGCGCCTGCTCAGGGGTCAGACTCACGCCCGTATTACTCATCGTTCGCTCCTTGTGTCAGGTCTGCAGCTTTTCCCGATAGTATGTCAGCGGATGATGAAACAAAAGCGCTAGCCGGTTCCCATATAACAACTGATTAACCTTTAACCATATTCTTCGTACGCAACGGGAATAGCAGCGCGGTGAGTGAAAAAAGCTATAATTAACCGATATCTGCCGTGAATGAGGAAAGGGAAATGGGACCTCGTGTAAAACTCTGGTGTGCGTTAATTCTGGCGACGGCTAGCCATAGCGCCCTTGCCGTAACTTATCCGCTTCCCCCGGAGGGAAGCCGTTTAGTGGGCAGCACGCTGAATATCACGGTGCCGCAGGATAACCGGCTGCCGCTGGAGGCATTTGCGGCCCAGTACGGGCAAGGGCTGAGCAATATGCTGGAAGCGAATCCGGGCGTTGACGTGTTTTTGCCGAAATCGGGATCCTCGCTGGTGATCCCGCAGCAGCTGATTTTGCCCGACACCGTGCGTCAGGGGATTGTGGTGAATGTGGCAGAAATGCGCCTTTATTATTATCCGCCGGACAGCAATACCGTTGAAGTGCTGCCGATAGGCATAGGTCAGGCCGGACGCGAAACGCCGCGTAACTGGGTGACGGCGGTGGAACGCAAACAGGAGGGGCCAACCTGGACGCCGACGGCGAACACCCGTCGCGAGTATGCAAAGCGCGGAGAAAGTCTGCCCGCTTTTGTGCCTGCCGGGCCGGATAACCCGATGGGGCTGTATGCCATCTATATTGGGCGGCTTTATGCCATTCATGGCACCAATGCGAATTTCGGCATTGGCCTGCGCGTCAGCCAGGGCTGTATCCGTTTGCGCAACGACGATATCAAGTACCTGTTTGATAACGTGCCTGTGGGCACGCGGGTACAGATTATCGACCAGCCGGTGAAGTACACCACCGAGCCGGACGGTAGTCGCTGGGTAGAGGTGCATGAGCCGCTGTCGCGCAACCGCACAGAATATGAATCGGATAACAAAGTTCCGTTGCCAATGACGCCCGCCCTGCGTAGTTTTACTGAAGGGCAGGGAGTTGATGTGAATCGCGCAAAATCGGTACTCGAGCGGCGCTCGGGTATGCCAGTGAATATTAGCGTCTCACATAACACCCTTTAAGCGATCAATACATATCGTCAGGCCCGCTTCGTGCGGGCTTTTTGCTGGATATTTCCAGGGAGAATGAGATGAGCACCGTCGTGAATTGGGGCGTACTGGGCTATGCCCGAATCGCCAAAAATTCGATTATTCCGGCCATTGCCCGCGCGGATAATGCGCGGCTGTACGGCGTAGCATCACGCAACCAGGCCGACCTGCCAACCGGTGAATGGGAACAGAGCTACGGCGATTATGCCGCGCTGCTTGCCGATCCGGCCATTCAGGCCGTTTATATCCCGTTGCCAAACTCGCTGCATAAGGAGTGGGTACTTCGCGCGCTCGAAGCGGGTAAGCACGTGCTGTGTGAAAAACCGATTGGCCTGACGGCCGCCGAAGCGCAGGAGATGCAGCAGGCCGCGGTACAGCATAACCGCCTGCTGATGGAGGCGTTTATGTATCAGTACACCGACCGCGTACGGGTGATCAAACAGGTACTGGAAAGCGGCGCGCTGGGTGAACTTCGACATATTAACGTCTCGTTCCGTTTCTTGCTGGATCGTCCAAATACCATCAAAATGCAACCTGCGCTGGGCGGCGGGGCGCTGTACGACGTGGGCTGTTATCCGGTGAACTTTATCGGCATGGTGACCGGACGCTTGCCGGTACGCTGCAAAGCGCTGTGCGAAACGGACCAGGGCGTTGATACCAATCTCTCGGCATTGCTTCAGTATGAAGATGGGCTGATTGCGAATATTCACTGCGGTTTTAACGCTTATGGCCGCAATTACGCGGAAATTATCGGCACGAAAGGCATGCTGATTGTTGATAAACCGTTTCTCGACGATGCCGGCGCGCTGCACCTGCATACCGCTGAAGGCGTGCGTGAACTGCCGGTTAGCGAGTCTGACCGCTATCAGGCCGAAATTCGCCATTTCTCCAGCGCGGTGCTCAACCAGCCTTCGCGGCTGATTCCGCTGGATGAGACCGTCCGCAATATGCAAGTGCTGGATATGATTCACGCCGCGCTGTAATCCCGTTCTCGCGGCGCTGGGCGTTCCCGGCGTCGCGTTATCGCGCGAACCGCCGCGACCCGATCACACACAAAATCACGCCGAGTGTCACCATCATCATCTGCGGGCTTATCGCCTCGTGAAGCAGGATGGCCGAGAGCAGCAAACCTAAAAATGGCTGTAATAGCTGTAGCTGCCCCACGGCGGCGATCCCGCCCGCCGCCAGCCCCTTGTACCAGAAAATAAAACCAATCAGCATGCTGAATAACGAGACGTAGCCCACTGCTGTCCAGGTCGAAAGGGAAAATGCATCCAGCACGGGTGGTCGGGTGATAAAGGCGGCGAGCAACATGGCTGGCAATGATATCACCAGCGCCCAGCCGATGACCTGCCAGCCGCCCAGTTCACGCGTTAGCGTTGCGCCTTCCGCATAACCCAGGCCGCAGGCCAGAACGGCGGCAAGCATCAGCACATCACCGGTCAGAGATAGCGTTGCGCTTTGCCAGAGCGCAAACCCGGCCACCAGCAGGCTGCCGAGCAGTGAGAAGATCCAGAAGGCGATACGTGGCCGTTCGCCGCCACGCAGGACGCCGAAAATCGCTGTCGCCAGCGGAAGTAGCCCGATAAATACAATGGAATGGGCGGCGGTGACGTAGCGCAGAGCAAGCGCGGTCAGGAGCGGAAAGCCAATAATCACCCCCAGAGACACAATGAGCAACGGCAGGATTTGCCCGCGATGTGGCCTGGGCTGACGAAATACCTTCAGCAGCGTGACGGCGACCAACCCTGCGATAGAGGCGCGTAAAAAAGTCAGAAAGAACGGATCCATTTCCAGCACCGCTATTCGCGTTGCCGGTAGCGAGCCGCTGAAAATAATGACCCCCAGCAAACCGTTGAGCCACCCGGAATGCGCCTGCTGTTTTGCGTCTACGATATTCATCCCTTGCTCCTTGTCGTTGAGTCATTGTCGCGGCGATGGTAGTTTCTTCTATTCGGTACAATCAAATTATTGTCATGGATACATTGCATGAAGGCGCGATACAAAACGCTGGTTGACGCCTATGCTCAGGCTATTCGCAGCGGGAAACTGATGGCGGGTAGCCGTTTACCCACGCATCGGCAGCTGGCCGCCGAGCATCATATTTCGCTGGCGACGGCGACCCGGGTGTATGCCGAGCTGGAGGCGATGGGGTTAGTGAGTGGGGAGACCGGGCGCGGCACCTTTGTGCGAGAAATCGCGCTCGCCGTGGGGCACGGTATCGATCAACAGGCGATCGCCGCAGATGTGCTCGATCTTAACTTCAACTATCCTTCGTTGCCGGGGCAGGGCGATCGGTTACGTGAAGGGTTGCGGCAACTGGCTAACGTTGGCGATATTGAATCGCATCTCCGTTATCAGCCCCACGCCGGCAGGCTGGGAGACAGGGACATTATTGCCCATCACCTCAGCGCTCAGGGGCTGGCCACGCGGGCAGAGAACGTGTTGATTGTTAACGGTGCTCAGCATGGGCTGGCCGTTTCGGTCATGGGGTTGCTGCGTCCCGGTGATGTGGTGGCCGTCGATGCCTTAACTTATCCGGGCTTCAAAGCGCTAGCCGCACTGTATCAACTGGAACTGCTCGCCATTCCGGTTGGCGATGAAGGCCCCGATCTCGACGTACTTGCCCGTCTATGTCAGATACGTCACGTGCGCGCTGTCTATACCATGCCAACGTTACACAACCCTCTCGGCTGGGTGCTGAGTAGCCGTCAGCGCCGGCGGTTGGCTTCTATCGCCCGCCAGTACGACCTGCTGGTGATTGAAGACGCAGCCTACGCTTATCTGGCTGCACGTGCGCCGTCACCGGTAGCCAGTTATGCGCCGGAAAGAACGGTTTATGTGAGCGGTTTTTCAAAAGATGTCGCCACCGGAATCCGCGTGGGGATGGTGGTCTGCCCCGATGCCTGGCGTCCTGCGCTTGAACGTGCCATACGGGCAACTACGTGGAATACCCCTTCGGTGATGAGCGCGCTGGTTTGCCAGTGGATTGTGGACGGAACCGTCTCAAAGCTGGCGACGCAAAAAAGGCGTGATGCTCGTCAGCGCCAGCGTCTCGCCCGCGATATGCTGGGGCCGCTGCCCTGCATCAGCCACCCGGACTCGTGGTTTCTCTGGCTGCCTCTGGCTGAGGAGAGCCGGGCCGATCGGGTGGCGAAATTACTGATGGATCGACATATTTCTGTCTCAACCGCCGAACCCTTTTGCGTGACACCTAATATTCCGCAGGCCATTCGTGTGGCGCTGGGTTCGGTTTCGATGGAGCAGCTTAGCGTTGCGCTGGCGGCAGTACGCGCAGCGATTGAATATGAGCAGAGCCGGTAGCGGAAAGTAGAAAAGCAAAAAGCCTGCTCGAAAGCAGGCTTTTCTAAATTTGGCTCCTCTGACTGGACTCGAACCAGTGACATACGGATTAACAGTCCGCCGTTCTACCGACTGAACTACAGAGGAATCGTGTGAACGGGGCGCATATTATCGATGTCCCTACGGCTTGTCAAAGGGTGAAAAGCGCGAATAAGTTCGTTTGCTGACAATTTCAGCAATTTGGGTTTTATTGCTCATTTTCTCCGCAGATTGCACCGTGAAAGTGCATATTTACCCCTTATGGGGCATAGGGCAATCTTCTGACCGGGGCAAAAAAGGGCGCCAGCGATAGGATTACCCGGTTTCAGCACGATTTTTAAAACTGGCAAGCATCTTGCAACTCCTCCGATTACTTAACGCCAGCGTGGCAGTGGATCTCGTACCGGAGGCAAAAATGAACTTAAGACGGCTGAAATACTTCGTGAAAATCGTCGATATCGGCAGCCTGACTCAGGCGGCTGAAGTGTTGCATATCGCGCAGCCTGCACTGAGCCAGCAGGTCGCAACGCTGGAAGGTGAACTTGACCAACAGCTGCTTATTCGCACCAAGCGCGGCGTGACGCCAACCGAGGCTGGAAAGGTTCTGTATACGCATGCCCGCACGATTCTGCGTCAGTGTGAACAGGCGCAACTGGCGGTGAACAATGTCGGTCAAACGCTCAGTGGCACCGTTTCAATCGGGCTTGCGCCGGGAACGGCGGCCTCGTCAATTACCATGCCGCTGCTGCAGGCGGTGCGTAACGAACTGCCGGACGTGCTGGTGTATCTGCATGAAAACAGCGGCACCGTGCTGAATGACAAGCTACTCAACGGCCAACTGGATATGGCGGTGCTGTACGATCGCGCGCCGCTGGCGGGGATTATGAGCCAGCCGTTACTGAAAGAAGATCTTTATCTGGTGGGCACCCGCGATTGCCCGGGGCAGAGCGTGGATCTGACCGCCGTTGCTGAAATGAACCTGTTTTTACCCCGCGACTATAGCGCCGTCCGCGCCCGCGTTGACGAAGCTTTTTCGCTGCGCCGCTTAACGGCAAAGATTATCGGTGAAATTGAGTCAATCTCAACGCTGACCGCCGCCATCGCCAGCGGTATGGGGGTGACTGTTCTGCCGGAGTCGGCGGCTCGATCGCTATGCGCCGCGGCGAACGGTTGGATGGCGCGCATTACGACGCCATCGATGAGCCTGCCTTTATCCCTTAACGTTTCGGCGCGAGGCCAGTTATCGCCGCAGGCGCAGGCGGTGAAAGAGATTTTGATGTCGCTGGTGAGTCGGCCAATGCTGGATAACCGTGAATTGCTGCTTGTGAGCTAAGCTTATATTCCATTCAGGAATATGTTGCTGGTTTTTATTATTTGTTTGTCAGGTCGACAAACTTTAACAATAGCGTCATATCTGACTGAATCGGGGTGACGCGTGAACTTCCAGCAACTTAAAATTATTCGCGAAGCGGCACGGCAGGATTACAACCTGACCGAAGTCGCCAATATGCTCTACACATCGCAGTCTGGCGTAAGTCGACATATTCGCGAGCTTGAGGAAGAGTTAGGGATTGAGATCTTCATTCGTCGCGGGAAGCGCTTATTAGGTATGACCGAGCCGGGCAAAGCCCTGTTGGTGATTGCCGAACGTATTCTGAATGAGGCCAGCAACGTTCGCCGTCTGGCCGACCTCTTTACCAACGATGCCTCCGGCGTACTGACCATCGCCACCACACACACTCAGGCGCGCTATAGCCTGCCGCCGGTGATCAAAGCCTTTCGTGAGATCTTCAAAGATGTGCGCCTGGAGTTGATTCAGGGCACGCCGCAGGAAATCGACGCGTTGTTGCACAGCGGCGGCGCCGATATCGGTATCGCCAGCGAACGGCTGAGCAACGATGCCACGCTGGTGGCTTTCCCATGGTTCCGCTGGCATCACAGCCTGCTTGTCCCCACCGATCACCCGCTCACTCAGACCACGCCGCTGACGCTGGAAGCGATTGCCCGCTGGCCGCTGATTACCTATCGTCAGGGAATTACCGGGCGCTCGCGCATTGATGAAGCGTTTAACCGTAAGGGGCTGACGCCGGATATCGTACTCAGCGCGCAGGATTCGGATGTCATCAAAACTTACGTCGAGCTGGGGCTGGGAATTGGGCTGGTGGCCGAGCAGTCGGGCGATGCGCAGGAGTCCGGTAGCCTGGTGCGGTTGGATACCCATCATTTGTTTGATGCCAATACCGTCTGGCTGGGGCTTAAACGTGGTCAGCTACAGCGGAACTACGTGTGGCGCTTTATCGAACTGTGCAATGCCGGATTGTCGCTGGAAGAGATCAAACGCCAGGCGATGGATCTGGAAGAGACGGTGCTGGATTACCAGATTTGATGGTGTGTCATTTGTCGATTTTGCGATGATGGAGTGTCGCAGAAAGCCTGCTTTTCAGCAGGCTTTCTGCCTGGCGTGGCTCAGCCATTAGCTGTTTGACAGGCAATCGCAATTAAGAACTCCAGGGTATCATCTTCGCCAGATTAACCACGACAATCAGCAGTCATACTGTGAAAGATCGCTGATTCACATTATTACCAGGAGCACCATTTGCAGGGGGTCGTATGCATCCAATCAGAATTTAGCGGGGAGTTTATTCAAACTGATGAGGAATCCGCGATGGATTTCAATATAGCCTCCCGCTTTGAGATAGGTGAGAATGCGCATGATGCCACTCCGTGAGAGGTGTGTTTTTCCCTGAATATAATTTACCACTGTGATGGATTTCCTGTAGCTCTCATTTTCAGACATCAGCTGCAACAGGATGAACTTAATTAATTCATACGAGGTGGGCGCGCTCATTTGCTCATTGATAATATACAATTTACTGGACAACACCATCATATGCTGCGCTACAGCTTTCCATAGGTGATGTTCTTCAATGATTTCAATGGCTTTGTCCAGGGACATGATGCCAATGGTGGCAGGGGTTAACGTCTTGATATAGGTGATAATATTTTCGCTGGCGATATAGTTTAGACCAAAAAGGGTAGGCGCGGTGGCGGTCAAAACCGCAATGTCATTTTTATCACGGTGGTATGTCACATATCCTTTCAACAGAAGATAACAGTAATATTTACCCCCTGACTTTGGATAAAGACGTTTACGGGGGGATATATTTTTTATTTCACAGTATGGTTCTAATTTTTCGATAATACACTCAGTAAAAGGAGACGGTGTCATTAATTTTGTGGCCCAAAAACTATCGCTCATGTTCCTGTCCAGAATTGTGTTGATTTGTCCTTATATTATAGCGTATGAATAAATAGTCTAACCTACAATGGGTTATTGACAATAAATTGTTATGAATCAATATCTTGGCGGTAATTGCTTAAGTTCAATCAGTACACCTTTTTCCATAGAAAGTAATCCTGCACTTTTAAGGTCACTGATGATACGCATGATACTGCTTCTGGAAAGATAAGTTCGCTCTTTTATATAAGTAGCCGCAGTAATGTTGGTACGAAAGCTGGGTGATTCATTCATTAATTGGTTTAGCTGAAATTTCACGATGTCATAAGAAGACATTTTCGCAATCATTGTGCAATGTTCAAAAATGCGTGATGATGTGTAAATAAGTAAAGCACAGGTACTTTCCCAAAGAGCATATTTTTGCACTAACAGATTAAATCTTTCCAGCGGTAAGCGGGTTAATTCTGATTTCTCCAGGGCCCGAACGTAAAGTCGATCGCCGTAAGCAGACTGGTTGCTGACGCCCATGATAAAAGGGGACTTTTCACTGTTCAAAACCATACCGTCGCCCCTTCTGTTTAAGCTAATGCTGCCGCTCTCCAATAGATAACAGTAGCGCTTTCCATTGACCTGGTAGCGTAAAACCTCGCCTTTTACTGGCGTGATTTTTTCACCATATGGAGCAATTGAATCCATTAGGGTTTTAATGTGTTCCAGTGGTTTTTTAGCCAGCGTAGAATTTAAATAGTCCAAAGGCAGGCCTTTAATATCATTTGAAGTCAATTTCTTATCTCTGCTAAGAGTAATTGGAAAAATCTTAGTAAAACTTAGTATGAGATTGCTTTTATATATTTAGAATATAAAAAGATGTTCTATTTGGACTCAATGAGTAACATATTTTTAATAAATTTAATTGAGAATCATTTCTTTTGATGAAGTTCTACGAGAAGATATGATGATTGACGGAAAGGCGATCTTATTGTGTTAATTTAGTGTTAATAACAGAATCCAGGAAAAACAAATATAAGAATTGCCACATTAAAATTGTTTCTATAAATTGCCGTTTAGCAAGTGTGTTATTTTACCAGGGAAACAGTAAGACTCAGGAAAACGCGATAAAAGTATACTCATAGTAATGCTTCTACAGGTTAGTGATATTTGTATAAGAGCAGCGTACGGCCAATGTTTTATGACATGAGTCATCCCGGATGTCACTCGCTAAAATAAGCGTTGAGTTTTTTATTAAGGAATAAATAGTATGAATAATAAATTGATAGCTGTCGCTTTTACCACCGCCGCCGTATTAGGTACTGTGTCTACTACCGTAAATGCGGATAATACTATTAAGTTTCAGGGTGAAGTTGCCGATCAAACCTGTACTGTAAATGTTAATGGTAATGCGTCTTCTCCTCTGGTCTTATTGCCAACGGTTCCTGCCTCATCTTTAGCCACAGCGGGAACAACGGCAGGCACGACTAATTTCACAATTGATATTTCAGGATGTACGGCTTCAACTTCCGATACGGCGATTAAAACTATTTTTGTCGGTAATAACCTGACCAGCAATGGTCGTATGGGAAATACGGGGTCCGCGACAAATGTCTCTTTACAACTGGTCGACCCGGCGACGCCATCGACTCCGCTTGATTTGACAGGGCAGACCGGTGCACCGGGTTTAAATCTGGTCGCAAACGCCACGTCTGCCTCTCACGATTTTGCCGTGCAGTACTACTCAGAAGGCACTGCAACGGCGGGTTCTGTACTGGGTAGTGTTCAGTACGCTATTTCTTACCAGTAATGCTGTCACCCCTTCCGAACTCTCGGAAGGGGGTTTTACGAAGAGTAATTTAAAATGACTACAAGAGCATTTTGCCGACTTATTATTTTTATCCCGGTTTGCATCCTGATGCTCTGTTCACCGGTGATGGCTAGCGTGGTGATGCTGAATACCAGGGTTATTTATCCGGCAGATACTCAATCTCAAACACTTCAGTTTTCTAATAATGACAATATTCCATATGTAATGCAGGTATGGTCAGATGTGAACAATCCCGCTTCAACGCCAGATACTACCGATGCGCCCTTTATGTCGGTTCCGGCACTGTTCCGTATTGAGCCACATACCGGACAGTCTGTCAGACTGATCTTTACGGGTAAAGATTTACCAAAGGATCGGGAGTCCTTATTTTATCTTAACTCAGTGCAGATCCCTCCAAAAAATGCGATTAAGGGAAATCAGAATCAAATGTCTGTCATTCTGCGTAATCGCTTAAAAATATTTTATCGACCTAAAGATATTGTTGGTAACCCGGATGGTGTTGCCCAACAGATCCATTTCTCTTTAAAAGAAAATAATGGGCATTGGGGACTGGTTGCAGAAAATACATCTGGATATTATGCCTCTGTCATTAGCGCTTCTCTCGTATCCGGCACGCAAATCATACCGTTTCAGACCAGCATGATCCCGCCAAAGACAACGGTAACCTGGCCAATGAACAAGAAAGGACAGTCAATATCAGCGGCTAGCAAAGTGAAGTTTATATTAATAAATGATTATGGCGGCCAGACTCACGCGCAGGCGGAACTCGGCAGATAAGATTTACCCTGATAAAAATATTGCTTAGGATTTTTATATGCAGGGGATAGGGATGAATATGATTAATAAAATACCCCCTCAGAAATTTTTTATTGAAAACAAAAATATCGTTAATTTTGGACTGCCTTTAGAGTGTAAGACCCGGCTTAAACCTTTGGTATTGCTGTTGTGGATGATGACACCACTTATGGTTTCAGCGTCGAATATGCCTGCTCCTGCGGAAACAGAACCATTTGAGTTTGATAACAGTATGTTGATCGGTGCGGCTAAAAACCAGAATATTCTTGCTCGTTTTGATAAAGCGGATTCGGTTGCGCCTGGAGAGTATCAGGTAGATATTTTCATCAACGGAAATTTTTATAATCGTCAGGCGGTATTGTTTTCTGCAGATAAACAAAACAAGGTTTCTCCCTGTTTTTCACGCGAGCAGCTTATTGCTATTGGCATTATGCCAGGGAGCATTCAGGCCAAAGATGATCATGATACCTGCTTGCGGGTGACTGAACAGGTTCAGGGGACCAGCGCTCAATTTGATTTTTCCCAACTGCGCCTGAATATACTTATTCCGCAGGCGCAGATGATGCATACGGCGCGCGGGGCGGTGCCTCTGGAGAGTCTTACTGCCGGTGATAGCGTATTTTTTACCAACTATGACACCAACTTTTATCGCACCCAGGCAAGCGGTAATTACAACAGTGATTCGACTTATCTTGGGCTTAATTCCGGGATAAATATGGGGTTATGGCAACTTCGCCAGCTATCAAATTATACTCGCTATTCCACGAACAACGGCCCGGACAGCAGTCATTGGAAATCGGTCAGAACCTATGTTCAGCATCCCATCCCGGCAATCAATAGTGAATTGACGTTGGGTGACAGCTACACCTCCGGCAACTTTTTCAGCAGTCTTGGCTTTCTTGGTATCCAACTGGAAACCGACGATCGCATGATTCCGGAATCTCAACGTGGCTATGCGCCGACAATTCGTGGTATTGCCTCGACAACGGCTAAGGTCACGGTTAGCCAGTCGGGCACGCAAATCTATCAGACAACTGTCGCACCTGGTGCCTTTGTCATCGACGATCTTTATCCGACCAGCTACGAAGGTGATTTGGTGGTCGAAGTTCAGGAAGCGGATGGCCGCGTGTCGTCATTTACCGTTCCCTTTGCGGCCGTACCCGGCTCAATGCGGCCTGGTCGTTCGCACATCAGTCTGTCGGCAGGCCAGGTGCGAGATATTGGCGATAGCGACGATATGTTCGCCGATGCCACCTGGCAGACCGGCCTGACTAACGCCATCACCGCTAACTCGGGGGTGCGTATTTCCGATGGCTATCAGGCTTTACTGGGCGGCGCTGTCTTTGCGAGTGAACTCGGGGCGTTTGGTGTCAACGCCGTTTATTCCCGGGCCAATATGTTTGGCAACTACCTGACAGGTTGGCGATTTGGTGCCAACTATAGCCGTACGTTTGTACCGACATCCACAACGCTGGCCCTGGCGGGTTATCGATATTCAACTGAAGGATATCGCGACTTAACCGACGTATTGGGGGTTCGTAGTGCGGCGAATAGCGACAGTACCTGGACGTCAAGCACCTACGAACAGAGAAACCAGTTCGTTGTGACATTAAGTCAGGGGCTTGGTCAGCTAGGGCAGACCTATATTTCAGGTTCAACCACTACCTACCATGGCGGGCGTGGTCGCGATACGCAGTATCAGGTGGGTTATTCCAATCATTATAACTCGCTCAGTTACAACCTTTCGTTGAGTCGGCAGCAGACAGGACGTACGCGGTATGGTGTACAAAGTACAGACGTTAATGATGGCGGTGGTGTCAGTAACAGTCGCACTGAGAATGTCTACATGTTTTCTGTCTCTCTCCCGTTGGGGGCGGGATCGCGTTCACCGATTCTGACGTCAGGATATAGCCATCAGTCAGACAATGGCGGCCACGATAGCTATCAATCGTCGCTGACGGGTACCCTTGGGGAGTCGCAAAACACCGCTTATAGCCTTAATGCCGCTTACGATAACGGCGGTAGCGGTAGCAGCGCGGGCGCCAGTCTCACTCAGCAACTGCCTTTTGCAACCATCGGAGGGAGTCTCTCGCACGGCAAAGATTACACCCAGTATGGCGCGAGCGCGCGTGGCGCGGTGGTGGCTCACGCGGGCGGCGTAACGCCGGGGCCATATTTATCCGATACCTTTGCATTAGTTGAAGCGAAGGGGGCCAGCGGTGCCCTGGTGGGTGGAGGAATGGGAGCGACGATTAACGATTCCGGTTATGCGCTTGTTCCTTCGGTGATTCCCTACACCTTTAACGATATTACCCTGGATGCCAAAGGGATCAGTAATCCCAACGCCGAACTGGTCGACAACCAGCAACGTGTAGCGCCTTATTCTGGAGCAATGGTGAAAGTGCACTTCAGAACGCTTGAAGGCTATGCCCTTTTAATCAAACTTGCGCCGGGAGGAGGGGAGCCGTTACCGCTTGGTGCAGAGGTTTACGATAGCAAAAATCGGGTTATTGGCCTTGTGGGGCAGGGTAATCAAATTTATGCGCGAGCATCCAGCCGACAAGGCACGTTAAAGATCAAATTGGGAGATGCCGCTGGCGGGCAGTGCCTTTTGAACTACGACCTTCGTGGCCAGGAAATGAATAAGTCAATGTATCACCTGACGCTGCCGTGTCGCCGGAATTAATGTGAGTAACAGCGAATGAAAAAGTATCTCTCTATACCAATACTGCTGGTCGTTGGGATTGGCTTGCCGCAGCTCTCCTGGGCAATGTGCTACCGTATTACCGGGACGAATACAAACTCGGCCTCAAACTATTATACCGAGCCGGGGAAAGGGACGGCGGCCTCCTGGGATGGGATGCCGGATGGCGCTGGCTCTATAGGGACGCTGCCTACCGTGGTGAATATCAATAACAGCGCTTTTCAGCCAGACGGCACGCTGTTAGCCACGGGGATTGTTCCGATGGTCGGGAATCAGGTTTATAACCCGGAGCAGATCCTGTTTCGCTGCCAGGCTGCTGATATTAATAATCTTTATGAATATTACGCGACCAACGGTGATTCAACTTATGCGGGTCACGTGGAGGTAGGGACGGCTGCGGGTTTACCGCAAAGCTACCAGACTTATGTCCCCGGAATGGCGCTGCGCGCAACCAATATGCTGACGGGGGAGTATTACAGCCGTTACTGGAAGGCTCGGCAGCTTACCAATCTTGACACAGATTCGCAGGGCTGGCTTTTAGTGAAAGCGAAAAATTTCAGTAATACCAAAGTGGAGCTGTTTCGCCTCAGCACCAGCGCTGGCGGGTGGGGAGCCACCAGTACCGGCATTTATCCCCAATCGCAACCGGCTACTTATATCGCTTTTAAGGGGCCGGGATTTTCTAACGGTTTGAGCGTAGGCGCTGATTCTAACTCGCAATATGATGGCTGGTATGGCTACTGGCCGGGGGGCGTTAACCTCTATAACCGTCTGTATATCCGCCGCTCTGCGACCTGTGTTGTCAATAATGTGACGCCATTAGTCCTCTTCCCGACGATTTCTGTTTCCCAACTGCAGGCGGGGGCAACAGTACGACAGCCCATTAATATTTCATTTAATTGCCAGACAGGGAGCCCGGCTAACAGCGGGGTGACATCATTCACGAGTGGTGTCGCGGTAAATCAGACCGCAATGGGTATTCTGGTTAATCCGGGTAATGCCGCGACGGCAACGTCATTAGGCCTGACAACAGGCTCTGGCGTCACTTATTTGGTTTCAGATAACTACGGTACGGATCCTTCGGTCGCTACCGGGGTAGGGATTCAGATAAGCAGAACCAACGGAACGCCGCTTAATTTACTCAGTTCGTTAAGTGGTTCGGTATTGGGTGGAAACGCGGCGGGCTGGTATCCGCTTCTGGATGATGCCGTAGGCGGGAGTGTGGTGAGCGGAGTGACGACCTATTCCAAAACGTTAAATGCGACCCTAAAAGCGTTACCTGGAAAGACGGTTACCGCAGGTAAAGTGAGCGCAACCGCGCAAGTAATTATTCAGGTGCAGTAATGAACAAAATAAGTATAACGGTTGCGGGGGTGTTGCTGCTATTACTGAGTCAGCTGGCGTTAGCCGGCGTGATGGTGGAATCGTCTCGGGTGGTCTTTTCCGCCGCTGACCCTGAGCGTTCGCTGATGCTATTCAATAGTAATGCATACCCGGTTATCGTCCAGAGCTGGGTTGATGATGGCTCACCAGACGGTACGCCAGAAAAAGCGGTCAACTCACCGGTTATGCCGCTGCCCGGTATTTTTCGTCTCGAGCCTGGAGAGAGGAAAAGTCTACGATTACTGGCGACACAGATGCCGTTACCTACCGACCGTGAGGTGTTGTACTGGCTTAATATCTATGAAATTCCGCCAGCGGACGCCCACCTGCCGAAAGAGGCGATGTTGGTAAAAGTTGCGGTACGCTTACAGTTGAAACTGTTCTGCCGTCCCGCTCATCTCGAATTGTCCGTCGATGATGTGGCGGCGAAACAGCAGTTCAGCATTATCCGACAACCCGGCTCGCTGGCGCTGAAAGTGATAAATCCTACGCCGTATTACGCCACTTTTGACCGCGCCGAGGTGACAGATGACACCAAATCACAGCAGGTAAATATTGGTATGTTGGCGCCCTTTGCCAGTAAAACGCTGCTGCTCAATGGGAATCTGATCGCCTTGCCAAAAAGAATCCATTTTCTACTGATAAATGATGATGGGAATCGTGTAGAGAGGAATGACTCCCTATGAGAGATGCTTTTGTTGTATCGCATATCTCCAGGTTTTTTACGCGTTGTTAAAGAATCGACTGTGGCCACTCTGATTGGATACAGAGTAATCATGTCCTGATGAAGATTGAATACTCTATTGTCGTCGAATATTCATTCGACCCGGCGATATAAAAAAGACGCTCGCGGGTTGAGTCAACTCTGCTGAGGATGGGTTTAATTAAGTTTTGGCATAAGTAATGATTAATATTGTTATCAAAGATTCAGATGTGTTATTTCAGCGTGGGCTGACCTGGTTTTTCAGTGATTTCTTTTCCAATGAGCAGATGAAAATTGAATTCAATTATAGCCTCACGTCCGAAAGTGTTAAAGTGGCTGACATCATTGTCCTTTCCTTGTGTCCCGGAGAGTGTTTTATTTGTCTACCTGAATTACAGCTACGCAAAAAGGGGATTGTGATTGGCTTTATTGATGATGAAACACGAGTTTCAGCTCAGCGTTCCTGTTTTCAGGATATTATCTTTATTCCTCGCCGGGCGCCCGTGACGCAGGTACGCACAGCATTCAATACGGCCTGGCGGAGAGTACAGCATGAAGGCTATCGCCAGTCATCGGTCTCATGTTTTGACTGTCGGCAGCAAACCCTAACCGCTCAGCAACTTCGTATCATGATCGGTTTATACAAGGGGATGTCGGTTATGCAAATTGCAGGCGAGTTAGTGATTAGCGATAAAACAGTATTCACGCATAAATATCGCGCTATGCGGAAATTTAATTTGCGCAGCGATTACGAGTTAATGCGACTACTTGATGAAATGGGAAACAGGAATGATTGGCAAAATATGTCCATGAATATATAAAACCATCGTATAAAGAGAGTAGTAGGTTGCCGTTGAGTTTTTCGCTTAGGGCTATAATGCGGTTGTTGTCGGGAGTATCAGTAAGCTTAGAGAGGGGATGGAGAGGCGTTGTACTTCGGATTCGGATGTCGGTAACGGCGATAGAGGGGGGCTTCTATACACTTTCCCTCTCAAATCCACACGCCAGGAAGTCGTTTTCCAGACAAACCCGTTGAATCAAAAAGCAAAAAGCCTGCTGAGTTTCCTGAGCAGGCTTTTCTAAATTTGGCTCCTCTGACTGGACTCGAACCAGTGACATACGGATTAACAGTCCGCCGTTCTACCGACTGAACTACAGAGGAATCGTGTGAACGAGGCGCATAGTACTGGGCACGAATATTTGTGTCAACACTAAATTTAACTTGCTGATTCAATTGGCTGAATTTAGCACAAGGTGTTGTTTTAGTGTACTGCCGGGGGATTTTCATCCTGCTGGCTATTATCTCGCAACCGCTGTAATGGGTCCTGTCCATAGAAACCGCAAAAACGTTGCCACAGCGCCGGGAAGCGTGGAGCGAAAAGTTCAGGCGCGCTGAAAAAGTACTCCGAAAGCACCGCAAAACATTCTGCCGGGTCGGTCGCTGCGTAGGCATCGATGCTGGCGGCGTTTTCGCCAACTAAATCAATCTCATCCTGGATATTATTCATGGCGGCATGCAGGTCGTGTTCCCAACCCGCCACTTCACGCAGCGGAATAAACGGCACGCCGCTGGCGCGGTCACCGTTGCGCGTATCGAGCTTATGCGCGACTTCATGAATAATCAGGTTAAAACCGGAGGCATCGAAGGAATCCTGAATATCGAGCCAGTTGAGTACGATCGGCCCCTGTTGCCAGCTTTGCCCGGACTGAACTATCCGCTGGTTGTGCACCAGCCCAATATCATCCTCCCATTCGTCGTCGACAATAAACGGGGCGGGGTAAATAAGAATTTCATGGAAACCGTCGAGCCACTCTAAGCCAAGCTCCATGACCGGCAGGCAGAACAGCAGCGCAATACGCGCTTCGGTGATCGGGTCAACGGTTAGCCCCTGTAAAAACACCATCCGCTTTTGCTGGAGGAATCGATCGGCAAGCTGGACCAGCTTCACCTGCTCGTCCGTAGACAGATTGGCTAACAGCGGGATCGCCAGGGCCTGCGCCCACGGCAAATCAGCTTTATCGGCAGTGTCACTCGCTTTCCAGGGCCATTTAATCATCATTCTGCTCGTAAACTCGTCACTTGAACGTAATTGAAGAGACTGGGTCTGTTAAAATGCCAAAATTCCTGGCATGATGGCAACCATCAAAACGGAGAGATGCCGGAGCGGCTGAACGGACCGGTCTCGAAAACCGGAGTAGGGGCAACTCTACCGGGGGTTCAAATCCCCCTCTCTCCGCCACTATTCAAGCACTTACGTCGTTTCATTTCAGTGACTGAAATCCCACTGAGAAAATCCTTCGAGAAAACAATGCACCGGAAATGGCTTCCGGCGTGTATCTATTTTACCCCTTTTTGTTCGATGTCGGGCTGATCTCACCGTACGAGCATACACTCATAAGTGCCTTCCTGAATGGAAACAGAACATTGGGGGCGAGGTTAATACGGATTGCGTTTTAAATGAGCTAATAAAAAGCTGCCTGTAGGCAGCTTTTTACACAGCGGGGATTACGGCGTGACGATATTGAACCAGAATTCAAATTTGTCCATGTAGCCCAGCATCTCATCAAGCTTAGCACCGTTGCCGGTGACCTTAACTTCACCTTTCTCTTCAGCCTGCTTGAGCGTTTCTTCTTTCAGGATGATCTTATTTAGCGTCGCGCGGTCGAGCGCGATGGTCGCATCGGCATCTTTCGCTTCTGCGTTCGCCGTGTGGTTCAGCACGCCGTTTTCCAGCTCCAGCTTGTATTTACCGCCATCGCTGCCAAGGTCAATGTTAAACACCGACTTCGCTGTGCCGGCTTTCTCGCCGTTAATATGGACCGCCAGATAGTCGAAGAACATCTCTGGTGTCATCGCGCGCACGGTGTCCGGACTGGCCGTATTTGGCGTAGGTCCTTTCACCACGCCGTTACGCAATTCCTGCGCGCCGGTCAGATAGAAGTTACGCCACGGGCCAGATTCTGCCTGATAACCCAGCTGTTCCAGCGCATCCGCTTCAAGATTACGCGCGTCTTGGTTATTCGGGTCGGCAAACACAATTTTGCTGACAACCTGAGCCACCCAACGGTAGTTGCCCTGATCGTAGTCCTCTTTGGCCTTCTTCATGATGGCGTCTGCACCGCCCATATAATCAACGAACTTCTTCGCCGCTTCTTCAGGTGGCAGTTCATCGAGGGTGGCCGGGTTGCCATCGAACCAGCCAAGGTACAGCACATAGGTCGCCTTCACGTCATGACTCACGGAGCCATAGTAACCACGGTTTGCCCAGGTGTGTGCCAGGCTATCCGGCAGCTTGAAGTTGGCGGCAATTTCATCACGGGTCAGGCCCTGGTTAGCCATGCGTAACGTCTGGTCGTTGATATAACGATAGAGGTCTCGCTGGCTCTTCAGCAGGTTAACCACATTTTCGTTGCCCCAGGTCGGCCAGTGGTGTTGGGCCATAATGATTTCAGCTTTGTCGCCCCAGCGAACAATCGCTTCGTTGATGTACTTAGACCACGGCAACGGCTCACGAATTTTCGCGCCGCGCAGAGAGTAAGTGTTGTGCAGGGTGTGAGTTACGTCTTCCGCAGACTCGATGAGTTTTTTCTCTTCGATATACCACAACATTTCAGACGGAGCTTCAGAACCCGGCGCCAGCATGAAGTCGTATGTCAGGCCATCAATCACTTCTTTCTGGCCGTCTTTGTCGATGATATTGGTGGGGGCAATCAGGGTAACCGTACCCGCTGAGGTCGTGGTACCAAGACCCGCGCCAACCTGGCCCTTCGCATCAGGCTTCAGCAGGTTGCCGTACATGTAGCTGGCACGACGACTCATAACGTTACCGGCCATGATATTTTCCGCCACCGCGGCTTCCATAAAGCCTGCCGGCGCATACACCTTCACTTTACCGGATTTCACATCGGCTTCATCCACCACGCCGCGTACGCCACCATAGTGGTCAACGTGGCTGTGGGTATAAATAATCGCGACAACCGGTTTTTTACCGCGATTTTTGTAGTACAGGTCCATCCCGACTTTGGCGGTTTCGGCAGAAACCAGCGGGTCAACGACCGTAACGCCTTCTTTACCTTCAATGATGGTCATATTGGAGAGGTCGAGGTTACGGATCTGGTAGACGCCGTCGGTGACTTCAAACAGGCCGCTGATGTTGATCAGCTGAGACTGGCGCCACAGACTTGGGTTGACGGTATCGGGGGCCTTTTCACCTTCTTTGATAAACGCATACTGCTGGGGATCCCAGATGACGTTACCCTGTTCGCCCTTGATAACGTCAGCAGGCAGAGCGGCAATAAATCCCTTATGCGCATTAGTAAAATCGGTATTGTCAGAGAATGGTAATTGGTTATACAGCGCGTCGTTGGCTTTTTTGGTGGTGTCGGTTGCCTCTTTGGGGGTGATATCAGCATAAGCCGGCAGAATGACCGTTGACATCAGCCCGGCAAGCGCCAGACTTTTGACAATAAGCTTCAGTTTCATTGGAACCCTCTTTGACTTGTTGGACCGGATAATACATTTACGACACTAACTTCTTAATACATCTATAGATATTTATGTTTAAACATAACCTTATTTTTACATTTGGCAATGTGAAGCCATTAAAAACTTGCCTTAACGTGATAGTAATATTGTTTTTTTGAAGTAAATAGTCGGTTTCTTTTTAAGTGGGTGAAATT
>NZ_CBDKZX010000033.1:0-43761 GCF_965301105.1 Kluyvera sp. | reverse complement strand
CCCATCCGGACTTTAACCGTCGGCCCCGGAATTACACCGGATCTGCTGACCTTCCTGAATTCACAAGAAGCGCTCGCGGGCTTTCAGCCGTAGCTGATTTACCGCCGGTGGGGAATTTCGCCCCGCCCTGAGAATAAGCGCACTCACTATAACGCTAATGACTATCTTCGGCAATGCATAAGCTTCGAACAATTCTGGTTTATCGTATGGGGAGAAGACACTACAATAGCAGTAATGCCGACAGAATCAGGGAAACAGAGATGATCGACCCGAAGAAAATTGAACAAATCGCCCGCCAGGTCCACGAATCCATGCCGAAAGGTCTGCGAGAGTTCGGGGATGACATTGAGAAGAAAGTTCGCCAGGTGATCCAGTCTCAGCTGACGCGCCTTGACGTCGTGAGTCGTGAAGAGTTTGACGTACAAACGCAGGTATTGCTGCGCACGCGTGAAAAGCTGGCGCTGCTGGAACAGCGGATTAGCGAGCTGGAAAACCGCGACACGGCGCCAGTTGCTGAAGAAAAAGAGTAAGTCGAACGGCCCCTCACCCCGACCCTCTCCCCAAAGGGGCGAGGGAGCAAACCGAGCGGTCCCCTCTCCCTACGGAGAGAGGGTTCGGGTGAGGGGAAGCGCGAAGCGTTACTTCCCGCTATCCTTCTGAATCTTCTTAATAATATTGGTCGTTGAGCAACCATCTTCAAAGTTCAGCACCAGCACTTCACCACCGTTCGCCCACACTTCTTCGCTACCGGCAATTTGTTCTGGCTTATAGTCGCCGCCCTTCACCAGGCGATCCGGCAGGATCCCGGCAATCAGGCGCTGCGGCGTATCTTCTTCAAACGAGACCACCCAGTCTACCGACTCCAACGCACCCAGCACGATCATCCGCTGATCCAGCGGGTTTACCGGGCGAGACTCGCCCTTCAGACGCTTGGTTGACGCATCGCTGTTGACCGCCACGATCAGACGATCGCCCAGCTTGCGTGCGTTCGCCAGATAAGAAACATGGCCCGCGTGCAGAATATCGAACACGCCATTGGTCATCACCACTTTCTCACCGCGACGACGCGCGGCAGCCACCGCGTGCTTAAGCTCTTCTTCACTCATCACGCCAAAACCGGTATCCGCACGACCGCGCACGGCGTTTTCCAGCTCGATAGGCGAAACGGTTGACGTCCCGAGTTTACCCACCACGACACCCGCGGCGGCGTTAGCGAAGAAACAGGCCTCTTCCAGTGTCTTACCGGAGGCCAGCGTCGCCGCCAGCACGCCAATCACCGTATCACCCGCGCCGGTCACGTCGTACACTTCCTGCGCCTGAGTTGGCTGATGCAGCGGCGCTTTGCCTGGCTGCAGCAGCGTCATGCCCTGTTCGGAGCGAGTCACTAATAACGCGGCAAGATCGAAATCGGCAATCAGCTTCATGCCGCGCTCAACCAGCTCTTCTTCGTTTTTACATTTCCCCACTACCGCTTCGAACTCGGACAGGTTCGGCGTCAGCAGCGTCGCGCCGCGATAGCGTTCAAAATCAGTCCCTTTCGGGTCGATCAATACCGGTACTTTCGCCTGACGCGCCAGCTTAATCATCTGCTGCACGCTTTCCAGCGCGCCTTTGGCGTAGTCGGAAAGCACCAGCGCACCGACATTAGGCAGGCTGCTCTGAATGCGGTCATGCAGCGGCTGTGGATCCACGCCAGCAAACCCTTCTTCAAAATCCAGACGAATGAGCTGCTGGTTACGTGACAGCACGCGCAGCTTGGTGATCGTCGGGTGCGTCGGCACCGAGACGAAATCACATTTGACGTTCACGTCGGCCAGCGCTTTGTTCAGCGCGCGCGCCGCGTCGTCAATACCGGTCAGGCCCACGAGACGAGAATTTGCGCCCAGAGAAGCAATGTTCATTGCCACGTTCGCCGCGCCGCCAGGGCGTTCTTCGATGGTCTCCACCTTGACCACCGGCACCGGGGCTTCCGGGGAAATACGGCTGGTTGGGCCATACCAGTAGCGATCCAGCATCACATCGCCAACCACCATTACTCCTGCACGTTCAAATTCCGGCAGCGTCACTTTCATTCGTGTCTCCTGAGAGAATCAAAATTTTCGCGCGATAATAGCACATTTCACGGTTGAACCAGCCACTTCTGCCAGCTGGCGCTCACCAGTTCGCGCTCTTTTACGAAGCTCGCCAGGTCCACATTGCCCGGCAGCTCCTGAAGCGCCAGATGATGCAATGCATCGCGAAGCGTGGTGTAAGCGCGGGTTAACGCCTGCGCTTCCTGCTCATCCATAATGTCGTTTTGCGCCAGCAGCTCGAGGATGCGCACGTTATCCGACCAGCGTGTCAGCTTCGGTTTCTCGTGAGCGTAGCGCAGCACCAGATACTGGGTGATAAACTCAATATCGGTGATACCGCCAGCATCGGTTTTAATGTCGAAACGGTCGCGCTGCTTGCCGCCGAGATGAGCGCGCATTTTTTCCCGCATCTCGCGGACTTCGGTTTGCAGCGCCGCGCCGTCGCGCGTATTGGTCAGGATCTGACGACGGATCGCGTCGAACTGCTGCTGAAGCTGCGGATCGCCATACACCACGCGGGCGCGCACCAGGGCCTGGTGCTCCCAGGTCCACGCTTCGTTCTGCTGATAATCGGCAAACGCTTCGGCGGTGGTCACCAGCATCCCGGCCGCCCCGGATGGGCGCAGACGGGCATCCACTTCATACAAAATACCGGACGAGGTGCGGGTGCTGAACAGGTGCATAATGCGCTGTGCCAGACGTAGGTAGAACTGGCGACCGTCAATTTCGCGTTCACCGTCGGTCATCGCATCCATCGGGCAATCGTGCAGGAACACCAGATCGAGATCCGAACTGTACCCCAACTCCCAGCCGCCCAGCTTGCCATAGCCAATCACCGCAAAACCGCGACCGGAGCGTTCACGCAGGTGGGTCGGCTGGCCGTAGCGCGCCACCATTTGCACCCACGCCTGCTGCACCACAGCGTCAATCATCGCCTCAGCCAGCCAGGTTAAGTGGTCACTGACCTTCATGACCGGCAGCGTGCCAGCGATATCGGCCGCCGCAATGTGCAGCAGCTGCGCCTGTTTAAACTGACGCAGTGCTTCCAGCTGTTGCTCTTCGTCTTCTTCCGGCACGCGCAGCAGATACTGGCGCAGTTCGTCGCGATAGGCGTCGGTAGCCGTCGGCTGGTACAGCGTGTTCGGGTCGAGCAGTTCGTCCAGCAGCAGCGGATAGCGCGCCAGCTGGCTGGCCACCATCGGCGAAGCCGCACACAGGCGAATCAGGTGCTTCAGCGTACCGGGGTACTCGCTCAGCAACTCCAGATAGGTCGTTCGGGTGACGATGCCGCTCAGCAGCGGCGTAATGCGCGACAGCAGCACCAGCGCGTCCTCGCGGGCGCACACTTCGCTGAGCAGATGCGGCATCAGTGAATCCAGCACCTGACGGCCGCGCGGGCCGATGGTGCGCTTATCCAGCTCTTTGCGAAAATCGGCAATCTGCGACAACACGCGATGACGATCGTCGTCGCTCAGATGAATCAGCACAGCCGGTGAATCATCCTCCTGCAGCGTGTCCTGCCACAGTTCACGCCAGGACTCCGACAGCTGCTCTTCCTGCGAACTTTCTTCATCGTCGCCGATAAGCTCGTTAAACACCCGTCGCACCTGCGCCATCAGCGCATCCAGCCGCTCCGTGAGCGTCTCCCAGTCGGCAAAATGCATACCCCACGCCAGACGCGCGCGGTTAAGATCGTCGCCGGGCAGCGTTTGCGTCTGCTCGTCGTTAATACTTTGCAGCAGGTTTTCCAGGCGACGCAGGAACAGATACGCTTCACGCAGCACCTGCGCATCGTTTTCTGACAGCAGATTGAGCGCCTCAATGGCGGTCAACGTCGGTAGCAGCGAACGGCTTTGCAGCGTAGGCTCGCGGCCACCGCGAATCAACTGGAAGACCTGAACGATAAACTCAATTTCGCGAATGCCGCCCGCGCCCAGCTTGATGTTGTCCTTCAAGCCACGACGACGTACTTCGCGGGTGATCATCCCTTTCATGTTGCGCAGAGACTGGATCACGCTGAAGTCGATATAGCGGCGGAAGACAAAGGGCCGCAGCATGGCGCGCAGCTCGCTAGTGTAAACACCGTCGTCATCGCCCATGATACGTGCTTTGACCATCGCATAGCGCTCCCAGTCGCGCCCCTGCTCCTGGTAATAATCCTCCAGCGCCGCAAAGCTCAGCACCAGCGGGCCGCTGTCGCCGAACGGACGCAGCCGCATATCCACGCGGTAGACAAAACCGTCCTGCGTAGGCTGGTCGAGCACTTTGATCAGGCGCTGCCCCAGGCGGGTAAAGAACTGGGCGTTATCCAGTTCACGACGCCCCCCCTGGGTGCTGCCATGCTCCGGCCAGGCAAAAATGAGATCGATATCAGAGGAGAAATTCAGCTCGCCGCCGCCCAGCTTACCCATACCCAGGATCAGCAGCGGCTGCGGAACGCCATCAGCGCTACACGGTGTGCCCCACTCGCGGCAGCAGGCGTCATACAGCCAGTTACGGGCGCTGACGATCAGCGTTTCCGCCAGGTGGCTAAGCTGTTGAAGCGTATCTTCTTCGGAAACCTGCGACAGCGCCTGCGACCAGGCGATGCGCACCATTATCCGCCGACGGAACAGACGCAGCGCGCGCATTAGCGCCGCTTCATCGTAAACCTCCGCCAGTTCGGCCTGTAGCCAGCCCGCGTATTGCCGCCATTCGTCCGCCTGCGGCGGCTCGCTTTCCAGCGACGCCAGCCACTCGGGGTGCGCCGTTAAACTTTGCTGAACAAAATCACTAAAGGTGAAAACAGCCTGCGCTTCGGTACTCAGCGCCCCAAGGGGAAAATCTTCCGGGGCGCGGTCCAGGAGCGTTTGCCAGTGCTGCTGTAACTGCGAAGAAAGCGGCGTCATACACGGGTTCCCTGAAGTTAATTAACGTTTGCCGCTGTGTAACCAGAACGGCTCAACCGACAGTGCCTCATTGCGGTAATGTTCAATTTCAATGTGCTGGCGCGTCTCGATGGCGTGACGCAGGCCCTGCCAGTTGGACAACCACTGCGCCGCCCGTTCGTAGTCGTAGTAACCCGACAGCAGCTGAACGGTATTGATGTCGCGCGTCAGACGCGGCAACTGATCGCTATAGCTATCCCCCAACGGATAGGCGAACGTCTTACGCAGCTCGGCAGCCTGACGGGAGAGGTGAATATCGGCAAAGCGTTTAAACGAATCGGCCAGTTTGGCTTCGGCTTTAGCATCGAGGAACGCCTGCCAGCCGCGCGTTACCAGCCACTCGGTGTAGGCCAGTTTGGTCAGCGCGGTTTCGCGGCTGAAGACCGCATCATGCACAGAGGCATCGCTTGCCATCAGCGCATCAACCTGGGTTAGCCCATCGCGCAGGCTGGCGCTGGCTTTACGCGGCACAATGCCGCCGAACAGCGTCAGAATATGACGTACCAGGCCCAGCGCGTTAACCACTTCGGTTTTCGCCTTTTTATTACCGCGCAGCCATAGCTCTTCGTGGTACTGCCAGTGCGCCAGCGCTTTTTCCAGCGCCGCCTCCATCGCCTGGCCTACCGTTGCCTTTGGCGGCAGCGTTAAAATCGTCAGCGCCTGCAGCTCTCGCGCCGGGTTACCCTGCGCCAGATGGTAGCCGCGCGCGGCTTTACTCAGGCTGCCCTGACGCAGCAGGCCGGTCTCGGCCAGCTGCTTCGCCAGCGCCAGCACGTCAGCGGTTTCACCACTCAGCAGCTCCAGTTCCAGTTCGCAAATGGCTTCCTGATGCTCGCCCGCTTTGACCTCGCCCTGATCCAGCGCGATTTCAATCTGGCTTTTGCCGTGCTTCACCACCCATTTTTCGCGGTAGAAGTCGGTGCTAAACAGCGGATTGACCTGCTCCGCCAGCCCTTGGGGCATTTCGCCGTTCGGCCACACTTCGGCAGGCAGTTTGTCGAGCGCCAGTTCGGGCGTACTGATGTCGATATTGTATTCCGGGCGCTGATGCAGGCCGCCCACGGTGCGACCGGCGATTTTCATGGTCATCTCGTAACGACCATTATCGCCGCGAATACGCAGCCCCATATCGTGGCGGCGCAGCCAGTTATCGGCAGTTTCGTAATAGATATTCAGCAACTGCCCCGGCGGGGTGTGCTCTGCGTTCAGTGTGTGAAGGTGGTTGCGCAGCGTCTCAACGCCAGCGCCATCGACGATAAATTTGAGTTCGATTTCTTGAGCCATGACTGAATTCTTATGGTTTCGTTGCCGGGAAATACCTTTACGGCGAACTTACAGGTATTCTTTTTGTCAGTAGATAGTATTTTGCGACAAATTGCCATGCAATGCGCAATTTGTCAGGCCAACAGCTGATGCAATTTTTCCTCCTGGAGGATTCCGATTGCCGCAGAATGCTTTGCGTCGTCAGACTGTTGCCACTACTATCGTTCCACTTTTATGACAAAAACGATGATCTGATGCCAAAATTACGCTTAATTGCCATTACTTTACTTGCACTTACTGCTTCTACCGTCGCTCACGCCGATGAAAAGCGGTATGTCTCCGATGAACTGAACACCTGGGTACGCAGCGGCCCGGGCGATAACTATCGCCTGGCAGGCACCGTCAACGCGGGTGAAGAAGTCACCCTGCTGCAGACCAACGAAAATACCCAATACGGCCAGGTGCGTGACAGCAACGGCCGTACCGCGTGGATCCCGCTCAAAGAGCTGACCGCGACGCCAAGCCTGCGCACCCGCGTGCCGGATCTCGAAAATCAGGTCAAAACCCTGACCGACAAACTGAACAACATCGACACCACCTGGAACCAGCGCACCGCAGAAATGCAGAAAAAGGTTGCTGAGAGCGATACGGTGATCAACGGTTTGAAAAATGAGAACCAGAAGCTGAAAAACGAGCTTATCGTGGCGCAGAAAAAGGTGAACGCCGCGAATCTGCAGCTCGATGATAAACAGCGCACCATCATCATGCAGTGGTTTATGTACGGCGGCGGCGTGCTCGGTATTGGCCTGATCCTCGGTCTGGTGCTGCCGCACATCATTCCAAGCCGTAAACGCAAAGATCGCTGGATGAACTAAGCCAACTCGCCTTAAGTCGACTTCTTTCGTATTATCAGAAAGAAAATGATGAGGAGAAGCGTGGCGTGAAGAGTTATCTGGTCGGCGGAGCAGTTCGGGACAGGCTATTGGGCCTACCGATCAAAGATAAAGATTGGGTCGTGGTCGGCGCCACGCCGCAGCAGATGCTTGATGCGGGCTACCAGCAGGTAGGCCGCGATTTTCCGGTATTTTTACATCCGAACAGCCACGAAGAGTACGCGCTGGCGCGCACCGAGCGAAAATCGGGTTCCGGGTATACCGGCTTTACCTGCTACGCCGCGCCGGACGTCACGCTGGAGCAAGATCTGTTGCGCCGCGACCTCACCGTTAACGCGCTTGCCGAGGACAGCGACGGGACGATTATCGACCCGTACGGCGGCCAGCGCGATCTCCAGCAGCGCATTCTGCGCCATGTCTCCCCCGCTTTCGCGGAAGACCCGCTGCGCGTGCTACGCGTCGCGCGTTTTGCCGCGCGTTACGCCCATCTTAGCTTCCGTATTGCCGACGAAACTCTGGCCTTGATGCGCGAAATGGCCGACGCTGGCGAGCTGGCGCATCTGACGCCTGAGCGTGTCTGGAAAGAGACGGAAAGCGCACTCGGCACCCGTAACCCGCAAGTCTTTTTCCAGACGTTACGCGACTGCGGCGCGCTAAAGGTGCTGTTCCCGGAAATCGACGCGCTGTTTGGCGTGCCGGCCCCGGAGAAATGGCACCCGGAAATTGATACCGGCGTGCATACGCTGATGACCGTATCGATGGCCGCGATGCTCAGCCCGGATATTGACGTCCGTTTCGCTACGCTGTGCCACGACTTAGGCAAGGGGCTGACGCCAAAAGAGTTCTGGCCTCGTCACCACGGCCACGGCCCGGCGGGGGTTAAGCTGGTCGAGCAGCTGTGCCAGCGTCTGAAAGTGCCGAACGACATGCGCGAGCTGGCAAAACTGGTCGCCGAATTCCATGACCTGATTCATACCCTGCCCATTCTGCAGCCGAAAACGCTGGTGAAACTGTTCGACTCCATCGACGCCTGGCGCAAGCCGCAGCGTGTAGAACAGATTGCGCTTACCAGCGAAGCCGACGTGCGCGGGCGTACTCGCTTCGAAGCCTGTGATTACCCACAGGGACGCCTGCTACGGGAAGCGTGGGCCGTTGCCAGAAGCGTGGGCAACAAAGAGGTGATTGAGGCCGGATTTAAAGGGCCGGAAATCCGCGAAGAACTGACACGACGCCGAATTCAGGCGGTGGCCAACTGGAAGGAAAAACGTTGCCCCCAGCCAAAAGACTGAGGGCACGGCATCAGAAGAAGACCACGTAGACCGCGGCCGCGACGATGAAGCGGTAGATAGCGAACGGAATAAACGAAATACGTTTAATCAGCTGCAGGAAGGTTTTGATGGCCACCAGCGCCACCAGGAAGGCCATCACAAACCCGACGGCAAACATCGGGATATCACCGGCAGTCAGGAAGTGCCAGCTCTTGTAGAGATCCAGCACCGTCGCGCCCATCATCATCGGCACCGCCAGCAGGAAAGAGAACTCCGACGCCGCATAGCGGCTCACGCCGACCAGCATACCGCCGGAAATGGTCGCTCCCGAACGGGAGAAGCCCGGCCACAGCGCCAGACACTGGAAGCAGCCAATCATAAATGCCTGACGATACGTCATATCATCCACGCCAACCGCGCGCGGCACCTTCGGCTTCAGGCATTCCGCGGCAATCAGCAGGACACCGCCCACCACCAGCGCGTACATCACGTTAATCGGGTTAAATAACGATTTGATGGCGTCGTGGAACACCAGCCCCAGCACCACCGCCGGAATCATCCCGAGCAGAATATGAATGAGCGACAAACGGCCTGAGCCTTCACCTTCGTGCACCGGAGGACGGCCAAAGTGGATGCCAATCAGGCCAAACAGCCGACGCCAGAACATCACCACCACCGCGAGGATCGAACCCAGTTGGATCACCACCTCAAACGTCTTCGCCGTATCTCCTTCAAAGCCCAGCAGGTGGCCGACGATAATCATATGGCCAGTGCTGGAGACGGGCAGAAACTCAGTCAATCCTTCGACCACACCCAGAATAGCCGCCACCAGCAGCGAGTGCATATCGCTCATTAAATAAACCCTTAAAAGTAAACAATAAAATAAACCCGGCACTAAGACCGGTATAAATCATTTTGGTTTAAGTTATATGACGAATAATGAGATTAATTAGGATTATGGCCACGCTGAATGATCACGCCCACGTTGGCGGCGCGCGCCACGGCGCCCGGTTTACTCACCTTAATGCGCACCCACGGGGTGTTAAAGCGCGACATCAGCAGGTCGGCAACCTCTTCCGCAACACGTTCCACCAGCGCGAAACAGCTGCCTTCCACGTGTTTTACTACCGCTTCGCTGATATCCGCATAGCTCAGGCAGTCTTCCACGTTGTCGCTGACGGCGGCTTTGCGGTTGTCCCAGGCTAATTCGATATCGAACACCAGCTTCTGTTCAATGGTTTGTTCCCAGTCATAAACACCGATAGTGGTGATTACCGAAAGTTGCTCTATAAATACAATATCCATCACGACCTGCTTGGTTTTAGGCTAAACCGGATACCACTTCCGGCGAATTATGCGTATTATCCACAGATGCAGAGAATACTTCGACATTTTCAAAATGGAACAGCGTTATGAGTGCAATCGAGCCTGGAATGATCCTCCTTGCCTACCTTTGCGGCTCAATTTCCAGCGCCATTCTGGTCTGCCGCCTCGCGGGGTTACCTGACCCTCGCACCAGTGGTTCCGGTAATCCCGGCGCCACCAATGTCTTACGCATCGGCGGCAAGGGTGCTGCCGTAGCCGTCCTGGTTTTCGACATCCTGAAAGGGATGCTGCCCGTCTGGGGTGCCTATGCCCTTGGCTTTACTCCATTCTGGCTTGGGCTGGTCGCGATCGCCGCCTGTCTGGGCCATATCTGGCCGGTTTTCTTCCATTTTCAGGGCGGAAAAGGCGTGGCGACCGCGTTTGGCGCGATTGCCCCTATCGGCTGGGATCTAACCGGAGTAATGGCCGGAACCTGGCTGCTGACAATTCTGCTGAGCGGTTATTCGTCACTGGGCGCCATCGTCAGCGCGCTGGTCGCGCCGTTCTATGTCTGGTGGTTCAAGCCCCAGTACACCTTCCCGGTATCGATGCTGTCGTGCCTCATTCTGCTGCGTCATCATGACAACATTCAGCGTTTGTGGCGACGGCAGGAGACAAAAATTTGGGCGCGCCTGAAAAAGCGCAAGCCCAAAGGCACCGACTAACACGCACAAAAAAGCCCTCTTCAGGAGGGCTTTTTATCACGAGTCTCGGCCAGAACGTCAGGCGGCCGGCAGCTCCGCCAGCGGCCAACGTGGACGCACGGTCACGCCCAGCGATTCATTGACGCCCGTTTTCAGACGCACCATGCCCGCATAGGCAATCATCGCGCCGTTATCGGTACAGAACTCCGGACGCGCGTAGAATACTTCACCGCCGCGTTTTTGCATCATCGTCGCGAGCTTCGCGCGCAGCGTACGGTTAGCGCTTACGCCGCCCGCCATCACCAGGCGCTTAAAGCCGGTTTGATCCAGCGCGCGTTTGCACTTGATCATCAGCGTATCCACTACCGCATCTTCAAAGGCGCGGGCGATATCAGCACGCGTTTGATCGTCATCGCCGTTATTGCGGATAGTGTTCGCGGCAAAGGTTTTCAGGCCGGAGAAGCTAAAATCCAGCCCCGGACGATCGGTCATCGGACGCGGAAACACAAAGCGCCCTTCCGTCCCCTGCGAAGCCAGCTTCGACAGCATTGGGCCGCCGGGATAATCCAGACCGAGCAGCTTGGCGGTTTTATCAAAAGCTTCCCCCGCCGCATCGTCAATGGACTCGCCCAACAGCGTGTACTCACCGATACCGGTGACGCTAATCAGCTGTGTATGGCCGCCGGATACCAGCAGCGCCACAAACGGATATTCCGGCGGATTATCTTCCAGCATCGGCGCCAGCAGATGGCCTTCCATATGGTGGACCGGAATAGCCGGCACATTCCAGGCAAACGCCAGCGAGCGTCCTACGGTTGCGCCGACCAGCAGCGCGCCAACCAGACCTGGACCGGCGGTGTAGGCCACCGCGTCGATATCTTTGGCCGTCAGGTTCGCTTCTTGTAAGGCCGCCTGAATCAGGGGAACCGTTTTACGCACGTGGTCACGCGACGCCAGCTCAGGCACCACACCGCCGTAGTCAGCGTGTAATTTCACCTGACTATACAACTGGTTGGCTAACAGACCTTTTTCGTCGTCATAAATTGCGATGCCGGTTTCATCGCAGGATGTTTCAATACCCAGTACACGCATGGCTAGATTTACCTCGTTTCAATACCGCGCAGTGTAGGTTTTCTGTCCCGGCTTGTAAAACATTGTTCGCCCCAGCAGGCAGCCTCGTGTATACTCCTCACCCTTAAAAAGTCCCGTTCAAAAACGCGTCGGTGCTTTACAAAGCAACAGCAATTGCAGTAAAATTCCGCACCATTTTGAAATAAGCTGGCGTTGATGCCAGCGGCAAACCGAATTAATCAAAGGTGAGAGGCACATGCCGGTAATTAAAGTACGTGAAAACGAGCCGTTCGACGTAGCTCTGCGTCGCTTCAAGCGTTCCTGCGAAAAAGCAGGTGTTCTGGCGGAAGTTCGTCGTCGTGAGTTCTATGAAAAACCGACTACCGAACGTAAGCGCGCTAAAGCTTCTGCAGTGAAACGTCACGCGAAGAAACTGGCTCGCGAAAACGCACGCCGTACTCGTCTGTACTAATCTCTTGAGAGCATCGGCTCTCAGGTTACAGACCGAGTTGTAGTTGCAAGGCCGTGCTTCCGAAAGGAATGCGCGGCTTGTTTTCGTTTATAAGTCTTCAAAATAAACGGGGCCTATGGCTGGACGAATCCCACGCGTATTTATTAATGATCTGCTGGCGCGCACCGACATCATCGATCTGATCGATGCACGGGTGAAGCTGAAAAAGCAGGGCAAAAATTACCATGCGTGCTGTCCGTTCCATAACGAGAAAACCCCCTCTTTCACCGTGAACGGTGATAAGCAGTTTTACCACTGCTTCGGCTGCGGCGCGCACGGCAATGCCATCGACTTTTTAATGAACTACGACAAGCTCGAGTTCGTTGAAACCGTTGAAGAACTGGCGGCCATGCACAACCTTGAAGTGCCGTACGAAGCCGGAACAGGTCTTAGCCAGATAGAGCGTCACCAGCGTCAGAATCTCTATCAGCTAATGGAAGGGTTAAATGATTTTTATCAGCAATCCTTCGCCCAACCCATCGCCGAGCCAGCACGCCAGTATCTGGAGCAACGCGGTCTGAGTGCCGAGATTGTCCAGCAGTTTGCTATTGGTTTTGCGCCGCCGGGCTGGGATAACGCCTTAAAACGTTTCGGCGGAAATGTCGACAACAGGAAGCTGCTGCTCGATGCCGGAATGCTGGTCAATAACGACCAGGGAAGAACCTACGACCGTTTCCGCAATCGCGTGATGTTCCCGATTCGCGATAAACGAGGCCGGGTGATTGGTTTTGGTGGCCGCGTACTCGGTAACGATACGCCAAAATACCTCAACTCCCCGGAAACCGATATTTTCCATAAAGGCCGTCAGCTGTATGGCCTTTATGAAGCCCAGCAGCACAACGCTGAACCACCGCGTCTGCTGGTTGTCGAAGGGTATATGGATGTTGTCGCGCTGGCGCAATACGGTATCAACTACGCCGTCGCCTCGCTGGGTACGTCGACCACGGCGGACCACATTCATATGTTATTCCGTGCGACAAACAACGTGATTTGCTGTTACGACGGTGACCGCGCCGGCCGCGACGCCGCATGGCGTGCGCTGGAAACCGCGATGCCGTACATGACCGACGGTCGTCAGCTACGCTTTATGTTCCTGCCCGAGGGTGAAGATCCGGACACGCTGGTACGTAAAGAGGGTAAAGAGGCCTTTGAAGCACGGATGGAGCACGCACAACCGCTCTCTGTCTTCTTATTTAACAGTCTCTTACCGCAGGTTGATCTCAGTTCACCGGACGGCAGCACGCAGCTCGCCGCGCTGGCTCTGCCGCTGATAAGCCAGGTGCCGGGTGACGCGCACCGGATTCAGCTGCGCCAGACGCTGGGGCTGAAGCTGGGCATCTTTGACGATGCGGCGCTTGATCGTTTAATGCCAAAACAGGCAGAAAGTGGCGTGGTACGCCCGCCTCAGCAGATAAAACAGACGCCTATGCGTATACTGATAGGACTACTGGTGCAAAACCCAAATCTGGCACCACTTGTACCTCCTATGCATGGGCTGGCTCAGGCAAAGCTACCGGGGCTCAACCTGTTCAGCGAACTGGTCAACCTGTGTGTGGCGCAACCCGGCCTGACAACGGGCCAACTGTTAGAGAATTATCGCGGAGCAAGTGAATACTCAACACTTGAAAAACTCTCAACCTGGAACGATATAAAGGATGAGAATGTTGAAAAAATGTTCACCGACACGCTAAACCGAATTTTTGATTCAATGCTTGAACAGCGACAGGAAGAGTTGATAGCTCGCGATCGCACGCACGGTTTGAGCAGTGAAGAGCGCAGGGAGTTCTGGGAAATCAGACAGGCCCTGGAAAAAAAATGAATTTAACGGCTTAACTGCCGAATACCTATCGGGAAGCCCCCGACAGCCGCCCGAGGCGCAGCGGCACTAATATAAGTACGCCCTCGCTTTAAATGTCGGCGGTTCGTTCGCCGACCGACACCAATCAAATGAATTAAGTGTGGATACCGTCTTATGGAGCAAAACCCGCAGTCACAGCTCAAGCTTCTTGTCCAACGTGGTAAGGAGCAAGGCTATCTGACCTATGCCGAGGTCAATGACCATCTGCCGGAAGATATCGTCGATTCAGATCAAATCGAAGACATCATCCAAATGATCAATGACATGGGTATTCAGGTGATGGAAGAAGCACCGGATGCCGATGATCTGTTGCTGGCTGAAACCTCCAACAACACTGATGAAGACGCAGAAGAAGCGGCTGCACAGGTTCTGTCCAGCGTGGAATCTGAAATCGGGCGTACAACCGACCCGGTGCGCATGTACATGCGCGAAATGGGTACCGTAGAACTGCTGACCCGCGAAGGCGAAATCGACATCGCCAAACGTATTGAAGACGGGATCAACCAGGTACAGTGCTCCGTTGCCGAATACCCGGAAGCCATCACCTATCTGCTGGAACAATACGATCGCGTTGAAGCGGAAGAAGCCCGTCTGTCCGACCTGATCACCGGTTTCGTCGACCCGAACGCCGAAGAAGATATGGCGCCAACCGCCACTCACGTCGGTTCCGAACTGTCTCAGGAAGAGATGGATGACGACGATGAAGATGAAGACGACGATAGCGACGACAGCAGCGACGATGACAACAGCATCGATCCTGAACTGGCGCGTGAGAAATTCGCCGAACTGCGTACGCAGTACGAAGTCACTCGCGACACTATCAAAGCCAAAGGCCGTAGCCACGCTGCCGCTCAGGAAGAGATTCTGAAGCTGTCTGAAGTGTTCAAACAGTTCCGTCTGGTGCCGAAACAGTTCGACTACCTGGTGAACAGCATGCGTGTCATGATGGATCGCGTGCGTACCCAGGAACGTATCATCATGAAGATGTGCGTTGAACAGTGCAAAATGCCGAAGAAGAACTTCATCACCCTCTTCACCGGCAACGAAACCAGCGAAACCTGGTTCAACGCGGCTATCGCGATGAACAAACCGTGGTCTGAAAAACTGCACGACGTTGCAGATGACGTTCACCGCGGCCTGCAGAAACTGCAGCAGATTGAAGAAGAAACCGGCCTGACCATCGAGCAGGTTAAAGATATCAACCGTCGCATGTCCATCGGTGAAGCGAAAGCCCGCCGTGCGAAAAAAGAGATGGTTGAAGCGAACTTACGTCTGGTTATCTCTATCGCTAAAAAATACACCAACCGTGGTCTGCAGTTCCTCGATCTGATTCAGGAAGGCAACATCGGTCTGATGAAAGCGGTTGATAAGTTTGAATACCGTCGTGGTTACAAGTTCTCCACCTACGCTACCTGGTGGATTCGTCAGGCAATCACCCGTTCCATCGCCGACCAGGCGCGTACCATCCGTATCCCGGTACATATGATTGAGACCATCAACAAGCTCAACCGTATCTCCCGTCAGATGCTGCAAGAGATGGGCCGCGAGCCGACGCCGGAAGAGCTGGCTGAACGCATGCTGATGCCGGAAGACAAGATCCGTAAAGTGCTGAAGATCGCTAAAGAGCCTATCTCCATGGAAACGCCGATCGGTGACGATGAAGATTCGCATCTGGGGGATTTCATCGAGGATACCACCCTCGAGCTGCCGCTGGATTCTGCGACCACCGAGAGCCTGCGTGCGGCAACGCACGACGTGCTGGCTGGCCTGACCGCGCGTGAAGCGAAAGTTCTGCGTATGCGTTTCGGTATCGATATGAACACCGACCACACGCTGGAAGAAGTGGGTAAACAGTTCGACGTTACCCGCGAACGTATCCGTCAGATCGAAGCGAAGGCGCTGCGTAAACTGCGCCACCCGAGCCGCTCTGAAGTGCTGCGTAGCTTCCTGGACGATTAATCGCCCTGCCCAATGTGAAAAAGCTCCCTTTTGGGAGCTTTTTTTTGCCTGTTATCCGCGCGGGAGCGGTAGGCCGGATAAGGCGTTTACGCCGCCATCCGGCAATCTGCGCGGGTTCTGCCGGATGGCGCTTCGCTTACCCTGCCTACAGGCCACGTGCCTTCAACGCCGAGTCCAGCGCCTGATACGCTTCCACCAGCTTATCCAGCGTTATTCGGCTCAATCCGCTCGGATTCGGTAACACCCACACTTCGGTGTCGCCAATTCTGTAGGTCTGCTTCCCCCACGTCGCGCCGCGCTGCCCTAAGCCGCGTTCAAAGGCTTGCTTGCCCAGCACCGCCAGCGCCGCTGGTTTATAGTGCTCAACCTTCTCAATCAGCGCCTGGCCGCCGCTACGCAGCTCCTGCAAGGTCACCTCCGTGGCCTGCACCGTCGGGCGCTCAACCAGCTTGGTCACGCCGCAGCGAAATTTCAGCATCTGCGCCGCCTCTTCCGGCTTCAACTGGCGATCGGTAAACCCCGCCAGATGCAGCACCTTCCAGAAGCGGTTTGCTGGATGGGCAAAAGGATAGCCCAGTGAAGACGATGACAGTCCCGGGTTGATACCACAAAACAGTACCCGCAACTCTGAATCGATAATGTCCTTAACCATAATATCCTCGACCTATACATCGTGAGACGAGTATAACGAATTGAAAATGCATTGTTTATAAAAACAGCATGTGCACGCTTAGCGCTGGATTGGCGGCCATTGTTACATTATAATCGTCGGCTAATTGGCCCCTTAGCTCAGTGGTTAGAGCAGGCGACTCATAATCGCTTGGTCGTTGGTTCAAACCCAACAGGGGCCACCAAATTTAAGCAGCAAATACATACAGTTAGGCCACTCTCACGAGTGGCCTTTTTTATTGCATGACCCCGCGCCTTAGCGCGCAATCAGCGGCATCACCACGCTTTTCAGCACTTTATCCGCACCGTATCGCGTCAGATGCTGTGGATCTTTGTAGTAAATATGTGCGCTCTCCGCAAAACGGCAGGTCGCCGTGTCACACAACGCGTCTTTCAGGCTTGCGAATTCAGCGTTCAGCTTCGTCGATACCTTGCCAATCAGCGCCGCGCTGGCATCAGGCTCAACGCTATCGTGCCCCACCACCTCGCACATTCCGGCGCTTTGTGGGTTCGCATAGGCAAACGCCCGGCTAAAGCAGCGCATTACGCGTTTGGGCGGGGAAAAATTCATCATCGGCACATCGCCCAGCACAATAACCCGCTTACCCATTTTCTGCAGACGCGTGATGGTCTCCGCCAACCCCTGCTGCAGCGCCTGAGCAGGGCCTAATGACGGCGTCGTTTCCGACTGCCAGGGGGCTTTTCCTGCCATCAAACCGGACTGCCAGAAGCCCGTAAGAATCACCGTCGAGATCTGCTTATCCTGAGCCAGATAGTTGTCGACATCGAGCTTGAATGCCCGACACTGCGCGTCATGCAGCGGCCAACCATCGGCAAGGCGATACACGCCGAACAGCGGCGCACAGGATGATTTCGCGAAAATCACCGGCGTCAGATGACGGTCCTGCGCCAGTTGACGAAAGGCCGCGGCTAGCGCCCCGGCATGGCTATCGCCAATCAGCGCAATTTTCTCCTGCGCCTCGCCACCGGTGCAGCGCGAGGTTCCGGTCAGCAGAATATTGCCGTATGAGGTCATGCAACTATCTTCCGCCTCTTCTATCTCCGACTGCATCCGGGCAAAGTCCTCAGGCCAACGGGCGGGAAAACCTTTTTGCAGCCAGGTGGTGGCAAAGACCAGCGTCAGCAGCCCCATCGCCATCCCGTAGCGCCAGAATACGCGAGATGCCGGCAACTGCGCCGCCCGAAAAGGTTTTTCGATGAGGTAATAGCTGATCGTCGCCAGCAAAAACGAGAGCACAATCAGCAATACGCGCATCCCGTTCCCCGGCTCCGCTTCACAAAGATAGTGATAAAGGCTGATAACCGGCCAGTGCCACAGGTAGAGTGAATAGGAGATGAGCCCAATAAAGCGCAGCGGTTTCCAGGTTAGCAAACGGCGGTTGATAAGCGCCGTTTGCCCGTCCAGCAGCAACACGGCGCCCATCACCACGGGCAGCGCCCCCAGCCCAGGGAAAGAGGTCTGCGCGTCGTAAAAAAGCGCACACCAGGCAATGAGTAAAACACCCACGACAGATTTCAGGTTATCAACCTTTGTCGAGAATGCCGCGGGAAAGTGGGTATGGGCCATTCCCAGTAGCGCCCCGGCAAACAGCTCCCAGGCGCGAAACGGCGTCAAAAACCATGCGCTATGCGGAATCTGCAGGGTTCCGGCGGCGGCAATGGCGAAACAGAGCAGCGTGACGCTCCCCATCAGTAAAAACGAGAGTTTTTTATCAAAACGCGTCAGTACCAGAATCAGAAGCGGCGCGAGAAAATAGAACTGTTCTTCCACGCCCAATGACCAGGTCATCAATAAAGGATTATGCTCGGCGCTGGGGCTGAAATAGTCGATGGAATTCCAGAGCGTTACGTTAGAGACCGACAACAGCGTCGCCGCGGCATCACGGCCTAATTTCCTGAAATCGGCTGGCGTAGAGATAAAAAACATCACCAGCCAGACGGCAATCACAACGGCAATCAGCGCGGGAAGAATTCGCTTTATTCGGCGAACGTAAAACTGCCCCCACGAAAAATGGCCCGCAAGCTTACTTTGATAAATATGGCCGCCAATCAGATACCCCGAAATGACAAAGAAAACATCGACGCCCACAAATCCACCGGGGAATCCCAGTCCAAAGTGAAAGAGCACCACAAGGAGTACGGCGAGCGCGCGCAGCCCATCGATATCGGCACGATATTTAACGGTTGAGTTCATATTTATCTCTGGATGCAGGGGAGTAAAAAGCTAAAAGCACCATTCATATGATGATGTTTTTAATTATATTTTTATTAAATTCGGTCTTTCTTAGCGGAATTATAAAAGCGGGAAGATGATGGCTCAAGGAAGGCCAACAGTTTTCAGATTAATTGCAGCCAGGCCGAAATCGCTTATTGAGAGAAAATATGCAAATAAACAACGGACTTTGCGCTCTCACCGTCAAAGCGAGAGCGCCGACTTAGGGTTTATACCAGCGCACGAAGCTCTTCGCGCATATAATCGGAGAAGTATTCCGGGTTTTTAATCAGCATGTGTTCACCGGAGTCAACCTTGTCGGCCCAGCCAGCAACCTTCTGAGTGAATCCAGCATTCCAGCCTTCGCGATCGCCACGCGCCGTAATGTCGGCCGCACTCGCGGGCACGCCCAGCTCTTTCAAATATTTCAGAATTCCCTTCGCTGTACTTTCGTCCATAGACTGTGGCACCGGCTCAGACGTATTCATACCACCAATAAAATCCAACGCTTTATCAATGACTGCTGGCATATTCTTGTCCTTAAATTAACCACGTAGTAAACAAGTCTATACTATGGACTGGAATCGAGCGGGATTTCAAAGAAACCGCTCACGTTCTTGCATTTTTTCGTGAGCTGTCACCCTTTTGGCCGCCGTTTGCGCAAAAAAAAGCCGGCGCATCGGCGCCGGCAGGTGATGTTGAATGGCAATCAGACGTTAGTCGCCGGGTTCTGCTCCGCGCTGGATTTGCTGTTTTCCAGCATCCGGCGTACCGGAACAATCAGCACGCACAATACGGCAGCACAGATCAGCAGCGCGATAGAACAGCGGGCGAACAGATCCGGCAGCATATCCAGTTGGTCGGCCTTCACGTGGCCGCCAATCAGGCCAGCGGCCAGGTTACCCAACGCGCTGGCGCAGAACCACAGCCCCATCATCTGGCCGCGCATTCTTTCCGGTGCCAGCAGCGTCATGGTCGCCAGCCCAATCGGGCTCAGACACAGCTCGCCGAGCGTCAGCATAAGAATGCTCCCCACCAGCCACATTGGCGAAACGCCCGCGCCGCCGTTGCTCAGCACGTTCTGCGCCGCCATCATCATCAGGCCAAAGCCTGCTGCCGCGCACAGAATACCGATCACGAACTTGGTGATACTGCCCGGGCGCACGTTCTTACGCGCCAGCGCAGGCCACGCCCAGCTGAAGACCGGAGCGAGCAGGATGATAAACAGGGCGTTAATTGACTGGAACCATACCGCCGGGATCTCAAAATCACCGATCATGCGGTTGGTATAGTCGTTGGCGAACAGGTTGAAGGAAGTGGGTTTCTGCTCAAAGGCGGACCAGAAGAACGCGGCGGAAACCAGCAGAATAAAGCACACCAGCAGACGCGCGCGTTCTTTACGGCTCAGGCCCGCAAAGGCAAACAGGTAAATAAAGTACAGCGCCACCGATGCCGCGATCACGTACACCAACACGCTCGCCACGGCCACCGGGTTAATCACGATCACGCCCTGAGCAATCAGGGTGATAACCACCGCGACGCCCACCGCCAGCGCCAGCAGCCATGCGCCTACGCCGTTCTTTTTCACCACCGGGCTGTTCCAGGTGGAGTCCAGCCCCACTTCGCTGTCGTAGCGCTTCATCGCCGGTACGGCGAACACACGGAAGATAACCAGCGCGACCAGCATCCCGATACCACCGATACCAAAGCCCCAGTGCCACCCGTGGGATTTAATCAGCCAGCCGGAAATCAGCGGCGCGATAAACGACCCCATGTTGATACCCATATAAAACAGGGAGAAGCCGCCATCGCGACGGGCATCGCCTTTTTTATACAGAGTGCCGACCATCACTGAGATACAGGTTTTAAACAGACCCGACCCCAGTACGATAAACATCAGGCCGATAAAGAACAGGTTGTCGCCCATAAACGCCGACAGCGCGATAGACAGATGTCCCAGCGCAATCAGGATGGAACCGTACCACACCGCTTTTTGCTGGCCGAGCCAGTTATCCGCCAGCCAACCGCCCGGCAGCGCCGCCAGGTACATGGTGCCCGCGAAGATACCAACAATCGCCGACGCGTTTTCACGCGCTAATCCCATACCGCCGTCATACACGGTAGCGGCCATAAACAGGATCAGTAACGGGCGAATGCCGTAAAACGAGAAGCGCTCCCACATTTCGGTAAAGAACAGCGACCCCAGCGGATAAGGGTGACCGAAAAAGGTTCGGCTTTCGTTTTTATTAACAGTGGAATGCATAGTTTCTCCAGAGAAGGTGCGTTGTCACGCAGGTAAGTCGTGTAAGCAGGCTAACCATTTTCTAATTTTGTCGATTTTTTACATTCGACTCTGAGTTTTTAACCATTTGATAACCATAAGATGGTCGTGTCTAGTCCCTTCACCGCTATTTTTAGATGAAAACTCGACAAACATCTAGTTTTATAGATTTTGTATTGGCAAAAGGCAGAAGGTGATTGACATCACAATATCATACGGATATTGATTAAATAACAATATAAAACAATGAATTATAAAAACAAAACAACAAATAACTCACGTCAGAAAGGCGCAAAATAAAAGTATAAAAAGTAGGGAAAAGACGTCCTTCAGACGATTGTTTACGGCAAGCGGCAATAAACATGGCCGAGGTGTAGCGGCGGGGAGCGAAAAGAGAGAATGGCGCTGACAAGCGCCACAGGAAGTCATCCTGGCCGCAGGAGAAACAGCGGCAGAATCACGTTATTTGGCGTGCCAGTAGGCGCTGGAACGAACCAGCTGCGGGTCAATGGCATCGGTCACAAATCCATCGGTCAGGTTTTTAACCACCTTCCCTTCACCGGTCAGCCAGATAAAGTAATCGGACGGCGGCACCGTGAGCTGCGCCAGACGCGCGGCAACGGCGGCGGCGTCATACTCGCTAACCCATTCAATATTGAACTCATCAAAACCGGCCAGATAGGTTTTATCCGCCACGTCACGCACCATCACCAGCGCGGTAACCTGCGGACGCTGCGCCAGCGTGCGTAACGCCTCCAGGCGGCGACGTAGCGCCGGCATACCGGTTTCATCGCAGACATAAAGCTGCCAGGCATAATCTTCCGGCACCACCAGCGAACCGCGCGGACCACCGATCGTCAGCGTATCACCCGCTTTAGCTTCCATCGCCCATTGACTCGCGACGCCGCCATCATGAATGAAGAAGTCATAGGCCAGCTCATGGCGTTCAGCATTATACAGCGGGGTATAGTCACGCGATTGTGGACGGACGCCCTCAGCCCAGACGATACCGTCATCGGTTACCGTTGGCGGCGTGATTTTGCTCCCCGCTTGTGGGAAGAATAATTTGGTGTGGTCGTCAAATCCACGCGAACTAAAGCCTTCCAGCGCCTCGCCGCCCAGCACTACGCGCTGAAAAGCCTCGCCGATGCGCTCAACACGCAGTACGGTCAGTTCACGAAAACGAAGTTCATTGCGCACGCGCTGTGGGTACTTTTTCTCTTTCATTGAGCGTCTCTCTGGCAAATAGATATATCTAAACATTTTGCAAATGATAATGATTGCCAATTAAGAAGAAAGCTAGCAATTTTTAAGATATAGACGAAAACGAGCAAAAAAAATGACAGCACAAAATAAAACTAAATAAAATCAATGAAATATAAAAATATTCACTTCCATATTGATAAAAACATAGATTTAGATATAAATTAGATATATCTAAATGTTAGTAAGGCGTGAACTATGAACTCTCTTTCTGATACCGAACACCGCGGACGTGGTCATCATGGCGGACGCCGTCAGCGTTTCTTTGGCCACGGCGAATTGCGTCTGGTGCTCCTCAACATTCTGAAAGACAACGCCAGCCACGGTTATGAATTGATTAAAGCCATTGAAGCTCTGACGCTGGGGAACTACACCCCAAGCCCCGGAGTGATCTACCCGTCGCTTGATCTGCTCCAGGACCAGGGCCTGATTACGGTTCAGGAAGAAGACGGTGGGCGCAAAAGAATCGCTATCACCGTCGACGGTGCACGCACGCTGGAAGAGAACCGGGAGCAGCTGGAACAGATCCAGGCGCGGATAAAGGCCAGAATGGTAGGGCATGAGCTGCGCAAAAATCCGCAGATGAAACGGGCGATCGATAACTTTAAGGCCGTGCTGGACCTGAAGGTGAATCACGGAGAAATCAGCGACGCGCAGCTAAAACAGATTATCGGCGTTATTGACCGCGCGGCGCTGGAGATCTCACAGCTCGATTAATGCAGGACGGTCACCGCATCCTGTAAACGGCTGGCGCGGTGTTTCACCATCGCCGACACGTTGGCGCTTTCCGCCACCAGCCCGGCATTTTTCTGGGTGATCTCATCCAGCTTTGCCACGGCACGAGTTAAATCAGACAGCCCCGTGGCCTGTTCGGACGTCGATTGGCTAATCTGCGCAATCAATTGGGTGACATTCTGCACCTGCGAGACAATATCATCCATTGTGCGTCCCGCGGTGTGCACCTGCTCTGAACCGGACTGCACTTTACTGGCGCTGGCCTCAATCAACTGGCGAATTTCATTGGCTGCCGTCGCGCTTCGACTGGCTAAATGGCGCACCTCTCCCGCCACCACCGCAAACCCTTTCCCCTGTTCGCCCGCCCGCGCCGCTTCAACCGCCGCATTCAGCGCCAGGATATTAGTCTGGAAGGCAATATCGTTAATCAACGTGGTAATCGAGCCAATGCGCTGTGTGCTGTCGGCAATCTCTTCCATCGTCTGCACGACCCGGTGCATCGCCTGCCCCCCCTGAGAGGCCGCGCCGCTGGCGGCCAGCGACAGCTTGTCGGCCTCGGCGGCGGTTTGGGAATTATTCTGTACGGAAACCGCCATCTGACTCATGGTAGCGACGGTTTGTTGGACGTTGACCACCGTTTCCTGGGTGCGCTGGTTCAGCTCTTCGTTACCGCGCGCCAGCACATCGCTGCCGTCGCTCACGCTGTTTACCTGGCTTGAGACATCGTTAATCAGCCAACGGCACATCAGACCCAGCTGGCCGACGGAACGCAGCATCAATCCCAGCTCATCACCGCGTTTTAAATGCTCTACGCTGTTGCGCTCGCCGGTGGCCACGCTCAACGCCTGACGGGCGACGTTCTCAATAGGGCGAATAATCTGCCACTCCAGCACTGCGGTGGCCAGCAACACGATCAGCGCTGATGTCAGTACAGCCGATACGGGTGCCCCCAGCGTCAGCAAACTTGCGGCCAGCAGCAGGTAACATCCCAGCGTGACGCTACGCATACGCCAGCGCAGCGGTATGGTCGCCAGTTTGCCCCACCAGCGTTTGCTGACGACAAGACCTTTATGCAGGCGCTTGTTGCTGCGATTTTCCCGCAGCGCCTGATATAGCGGCTCGACGGCGGCAACCTCTTCAGCCGAAGCCATCGTGCGGATGGACATATAGCCTATCGTTTTACCATTACGCACCTGCGGGATGGCGTTTGCGCGCACCCAGTAATGGCCGCCGCTTTTAGGCTGGTTTTTAACGATCCCGCTCCACGGTTCTCCCTGCTTGAGCGTACGCCACATATCGGCAAACGCCGCTTTTGGCATATCGGGATGACGCACCAGATTGTGCGGTTTGCCAAGCATCTCTTCGCGGCCATAGCCGCTAACTTTCACAAAGGCATCATTAACATGGGTGATGTAGCTATCGAGGTCGGTGGTGGACATCAGCGTAGTACGCTCGTCCAGCGATGATGTGGACGAGTTTGGGTCGGACAGGGTAGACATACAGACATCCTTTTCAGGTGCAGAAAGAAAATGTATTACAATTGTTATATCGGAGGGATTTTAATTAACCTTAATTGTTAATTTTGCGTTAGATCGCAAAATGGACAAAAGCCCTACTTTTTTTATGCTGCGCGATGGCGGCGCAAAACCTGCCCCATCCTGGCGCAACCTGCCCTCTTGCGCTTCTCCCCTACCCCCCATCCCTGAGCCGCTGGACGATTAAATATTGTACACAACCGGTTTCTCCTGGCATTTATCCCGATTTTCACCGTTGCCGCTGAAGTGGCGTAATCCCTGCAATACTTAATTCAGTATCGTGTGATACGTGACCCCCAGGAGCACATTTTGAACAGGTTACCTTCCAGCGCCTCGGCTTTGGCCTGCAGCGCGCACGCACTGAATCTCATTGAAAAGCGAACGCTTGACCATGAGGAGATGAAAGCACTGAACCAGGAGGTCAGGGAATACTTTAAAGAGCATGTGAATCCAGGGTTTTTAGAGTATCGAAAATCTGTAACTGCCGGTGGGGATTACGGAGCCGTAGAGTGGCAGGCGGGAGGGTTAAATACGCTTGTCGACACCCAGGGCCAGGAGTTTCTGGATTGCCTGGGCGGTTTTGGTATTTTCAACGTGGGGCACCGTAATCCAGTGGTGGTTTCCGCCGTACAGAATCAGCTCGCCAAACAACCCCTTCACAGCCAGGAATTGCTTGATCCTCTGCGCGCTATGCTGGCCAAAACGCTGGCTGCGCTGGCGCCGGGCAAGCTGAAATACAGCTTCTTTAGCAACAGCGGGACCGAGTCCGTCGAAGCAGCGCTGAAGCTGGCGAAAGCTTATCAATCATCGCGCGGCAAATTTACCTTTATCGCCACCAGCGGCGCCTTCCACGGTAAATCGCTTGGTGCGCTGTCCGCGACTGCGAAATCGACCTTCCGCAAGCCGTTTATGCCGCTGCTGCCGGGCTTCCGCCACGTGCCGTTCGGTGATATCGATGCCATGCGCACAATGCTGAGCGAGTGCCAGAAAACCGGCGACGATGTGGCGGCGGTGATCCTCGAACCGATTCAGGGTGAAGGTGGCGTGATTCTGCCACCACAGGGCTACCTGCCCGCGGTGCGTAAGCTGTGTGATGAGTTCGGCGCGCTGCTGATCTTTGATGAAGTGCAAACCGGTATGGGCCGTACCGGCAAAATGTTCGCCTGCGAGCATGAAAACGTGCAGCCAGACATTCTGTGTCTGGCGAAAGCGCTCGGCGGCGGCGTGATGCCGATTGGCGCGACGATTGCCACCGAAGAGGTGTTTTCGGTGCTGTTCGACAACCCGTTCCTGCATACCACTACTTTTGGCGGCAACCCGCTGGCCTGTGCAGCGGCGTTGGCCACCATCAACGTCTTGCTGACCGAGAACCTGCCCGCTCAGGCGGAACAGAAAGGCGATATGCTGCTGGATGGCTTCCGCTGTATGGCCCGCGAATATCCGGATCTGGTCCGCGAAGCCCGCGGCAGAGGGATGCTGATGGCTATTGAGTTTGTCGATAACGAAATCGGCTATAGCTTTGCCAGCGAAATGTTCCGCCAGCACGTGCTGGTGGCCGGCACGCTGAACAACGCGAAAACCATCCGCATCGAACCGCCGTTAACGCTGACGATGGAACAGTGCGATCAGGTGCTGAAAGCCGCGCGTAAAGCACTGGCAGCCCTGCGCGTTAGCCAGAATCAGGTGGCAACCGAGCAGTAAACTCACGCCCCCTACGGTTTCGTGGGGGGGCGTTCTTTGAATCCCATCACAATCATTGCATTCCCCTTTTCCCTTTTTGGCGCCGACGGCTAAATTAGTAACTCATCCGACCACATAACAATAATTTCACATACTGGACATCCTTATGAGCTATCCGTCGCTGTTCGCCCCGCTCGATCTGGGTTTTACCCAGCTGAAAAACCGTGTGCTGATGGGTTCGATGCATACCGGGCTGGAGGAGTACCCTGACGGCGCTGAGCGCCTGGCGGCCTTCTACGCCGAACGCGCACGTCATGGCGTGGCGCTGATCGTCAGCGGCGGGATAGCGCCGGATCCTACCGGTGTGGGGATGGCGGGCGGCGCAATGCTGAATGACGTCAGCCAACTGCCGCACCACCGCACGATTACCGATGCCGTACATCAGGAAGGTGGCAAAATTGCGCTGCAAATTCTGCACACTGGCCGCTACAGCTATCAACCAAACCTCGTCGCCCCTTCGGCGCTTCAGGCGCCGATCAATCGCTTTACGCCGCGCGAACTGACGCATGAGGGTATTCTGGGGCTGATCGACGACTTCGCACGCTGCGCCCAGCTGGCGCGGGAGGCGGGCTATGACGGTGTGGAAGTGATGGGCTCAGAAGGCTATCTGATTAACGAATTTCTCGCCGCGCGCACCAACCTGCGCGACGATCAATGGGGCGGCAACTACGACAACCGCATGCGCTTTGCCGTCGAAGTGGTGCGAGCCGTACGTCAGCGCGTCGGGAAAGATTTTATTATTATCTACCGTCTGTCGATGCTGGATCTCGTGGACAATGGCGGCACCTTTGATGAAACCGTCCGCCTCGCCCAGGCGATCGAAGGCGCGGGCGCGACGATCATCAATACCGGGATCGGCTGGCACGAAGCGCGGATCCCGACCATTGCCACGCCGGTACCGCGCGGTGCCTTTAGCTGGGTCACGCGCAAATTAAAAGGACGGGTGACTATTCCACTGGTTACCACTAACCGAATTAACGATCCGCAGGTCGCCGACGATATTCTGGCGCGCGGCGATGCCGATATGGTGTCGATGGCCCGTCCGTTCCTCGCCGATGCCGAGCTGCTCTCCAAAGCGCAGTCGGGACGCGCCGATGAGATCAACACCTGTATTGGCTGCAACCAGGCCTGCCTCGATCAGATCTTTGTCGGCAAGGTGACGTCTTGCCTGGTTAACCCTCGCGCTTGTCACGAAACCAAAATGCCGATCCTTCCGGCGACTACGCGTAAAAATCTGGCGGTTGTCGGCGCTGGCCCTGCGGGGCTGGCGTTTGCCATCAACGCCGCCGCGCGCGGTCATCAGGTAACGCTGTTCGACGGTAGCGCAGAGATCGGCGGGCAATTTAATGTCGCCAAACAGATCCCCGGCAAAGAAGAGTTTTACGAAACGCTGCGCTATTACCGCCGGATGATCGACGTCACCGGTGTGACGTTGAGGTTGAATCATCGCGTCACCGCAGACGATCTGCTCAACTTTGATGAAACGATCCTTGCCACCGGGATCACCCCACGCACCCCGCCTATTGAAGGCATCGATCATCCAAAAGTTCTGACCTATCTGGACGTACTGCGCGATAAAGCGCCGGTAGGCCAGCGGGTGGCGATTATCGGCTGCGGCGGTATTGGTTTTGATACGGCGATGTATCTCAGCCAGCCCGGTAACCCAACCAGCCAGAATATTGCCGAGTTCTGCGTGGAATGGGGTATTGATACCAGCCTGCAGCAGGCAGGCGGCCTGCGCCCTGAGGGGCCGCATCTGGCCCGCAGCCCACGGCAGATTGTGATGCTGCAGCGTAAAGCCAGCAAGCCGGGCGAAGGGTTAGGTAAAACCACCGGCTGGATCCATCGCACTACCCTACTTTCTCGCGGCGTGAAGATGATCCCGGCGGTCAGCTATCAGAAGATCGATGATGCGGGGCTGCACGTGGAGATCGGCGGCGAAAGCCAGCTGCTGGCGGTGGATAACGTGATTATCTGCGCCGGGCAGGAGCCAAACCGCACGCTGCAAGCCCCCCTGCTGGCGGCGGGCAAGACGGTGCACTTAATTGGCGGCAGTGACGTAGCGGGCGAACTGGATGCCCGACGGGCGATTGCGCAGGGGACGAAGCTGGCGCTGGGAATATAGAGGATAAGACGGTTATTCCGTCATCCGGCAATCTGCACCGAACTGCCTGATGGCGCTTCGCTTATCAGGCCTACAAAGGTAGGCCTGATATGGCGGCTACACCGTTAACCGTATTAACGACGACGACCTAACTTCACCGCTTTCAGAATCACAAACTTATTATTCGTCGCGATAGTCTCGCAGTTGCCAAAAATCTTCTTCAGCTTGTGGAAGTAGTCGAGGTGACGGTTGGCCACGATATACAGTTCGCCGTTGATCTTCAGGCAACGGCGGGCGTGGTGGAACATCTCCCAGGCGATATTATCGGTCAGCGCGTGCTTCTGGTGGAACGGCGGGTTGCAGAACACCGCGTTGAAGCGGAACGGCTCGACGCCGGAGAGCGCGTTGTTGATCATAAACTCACTGCGATCCAGCGCATCCGGCAGGTTCGTCTCCACGTTCAGGCGGCTGGAGGCCACTGCCATCGGCGACTCATCAACAAACACCACCTGCGCCTGCGGGTTTTTCGCCAGCAGGGTCATGCCCAGTACGCCGTTGCCGCAGCCGAGATCCACAATCTCCCCTTCCAGGTTTTCCGGCAGGTACTGCATAAAGAAGCGCGCGCCGATATCCAGCCCGGTACGGGAGAAGACGTTCGCGTGGTTGTGGATGGTCCAGTCGGTGCCTTCCAGCTTCCAGCTCAGGGTTTGTGCGGCGTCGGCCAGCGCCGGTTTGGTAAAGGTGCCGTTAATCAGACGCGCCTTTTTCCATGCCAGCGTGGTGGTGGTTGGGCCCAGAACCTTCTCGAACAGTTCCAGCGTCGAGGTGTGGATGTCGCGCGCTTTCGCCCCGGCGATAATGCGCGTTTCTGGCGTTACCACTTCGCGCAACGCGCGCAGCTGCTGCTCCAGCAGCGCCATGGTTTTGGGGATTTTAATCAGCACGACGCCGGGCGCCTGCGGGTATTCCGCGGTGCTGTCGAGGAACTTGACGCTCGACTCGGCAATGTCGTTGTGGCGCAGGTTTTCACGGGTCGCCAGCTCGCTTAAATAGGAGTCGCCAATGCTGTACGGCGTATGCTCAGCCAGCGCACAGGCCAGCGCGCCAAAGGTATCATTCAGGATCAGCACCGGGCCGCTAATCTCGGTATCGTCCAGCTGTTGCAGCAGATATTCATCCGCCGCTTCCCACGCCAGCAGCGGGTTAACGTCGTCCGTCTCCGGGAAACGTTTAAGTGTCAGTGAACGGAAACCGTTGTCTGTGTGGCTCATCGGCCCTCCTGAATGGTAAAATTTCGGCTTATCCCTGAAAAGGGTGCGTGAGTATACACTTTTTATGATTGGCATGGGTGAAGATGAACCAACTAACTTACCTCCAGGGCTACCCGGAACACCTGCTTTCTCAGGTGCGCACGCTGATTGCTGAACAGCGTCTGGGGGCTGTGCTGGAAAAACGCTATCCGGGCGCGCACGATTTCGCCACCGATAAAGCGCTCTGGCAGTACACCCAGGATCTGAAAAACCAGTATCTACGCAACGCGCCGCCGATCAATAAAGTCATGTACGACAACAAGATCCACGTATTGAAAAACGCGCTGGGGCTACACACCGCGGTGTCGCGCGTACAGGGCGGCAAGCTGAAAGCCAAAGCGGAAATTCGCGTCGCGACCGTTTTCCGTACTGCGCCGGAACCCTTTCTGAAGATGATCGTGGTGCATGAGCTGGCGCATCTGAAAGAAAAAGATCACAACAAAGCGTTCTACCAGCTGTGCTGCCATATGGAGCCGCAGTACCACCAACTGGAGTTTGATACCCGCCTTTGGCTGACGCACCTTTCGTTAAAGGAAACTGCGTAGTCGGGCACTGGCAATGTCATAAAGGCGTGTTACATTGACGACAGAATCCCTTTATGGAGCCTGAAGGCGTTTATGATACGTTTCGCTGTGATTGGAACAAACTGGATCACCCGCCAGTTTGTCGATGCCGCCCATGAGACCGGCAAGTACAAGTTGACCGCCGTCTATTCCCGCAGCCTTGAACAGGCGCAAAGCTTCGCCAATGACTATCCCGTTGAGCACCTCTTTACCTCGTTAGAGGCGATGGCGCAAAGCGACGTTATTGATGCGGTATATATTGCCAGCCCAAACTCGCTGCACGCTCCGCAAACCGAGCTGTTCCTGCGCCATAAAAAGCACGTCATCTGCGAGAAGCCACTGGCTTCTAACATTGACGAAGCCGAGCGGGTGATCGCCGCGGCCCGCGAAAATCAGGTGGTGCTGTTTGAAGCGTTCAAAACCGCCAGCCTGCCGAACTTCCAGCAGCTCCAGCAGGCGCTGCCGAAACTCGGGCAGATTCGTAAGGCGTTTATCAACTACTGCCAGTACTCCTCGCGCTACCAGCGCTATCTCGATGGCGAAAACCCAAATACCTTTAACCCGGCCTTCTCCAACGGCTCGATTATGGATATCGGTTTTTACTGCCTGGCCTCCGCCATCGCGCTGTGGGGAGAGCCGCAGCATATTCAGGCTTCAGCCAGCCTGCTGGAGAGCGGCGTGGATGCCCACGGCGTTGTGATGCTGGACTACGGTGACTTCAGCGTGACGCTGCAACACTCGAAAGTCAGCGACTCTACCCTGCCAAGCGAAATTCAGGGGGAAGCGGGCGCGTTGGTGATTGAGAAAATCTCCGAATGCCAGAAAGTCTCCTTCGTGCCGCGCGGCAGTAAAGCGCAGGATCTCAGTCAGCCGCAGCATATTAATACTATGCTGTATGAAGCCGAGGAGTTTGCGCGCCTGGTCGAAAACAACGAAGTTGACCACCCGGGGCTGGAAGTCAGCCGCATCACCGCCAAAGTTCAGACCGAGATTCGTCGCCAGACTGGCGTCCTCTTCCCGGCGGATGCGTAAAGCAACGTAAACGGATATTGTCGGCCATTGACGAAATCAATGGCCTGTCATATTTTGTTACCTGCAAAGGGGAGTAACTTCCTTGTCGGTGGATCGTCATTACGATACGTGAAAACGTATCCGGTCGCCGGGCAACGAAAAAGGAATGCGTCAGCGCATTCTTTTTTTGTTGTAAGTGAGACCTTGCCGGAAGGCGAGGTCTATGCATAAAAAGCAACGGCTATCGTCTTCTGACGTTAGCCGTTTTTTTATGCGTAAGGAAATTTCTATGAATACTGTCGGCACACCGTTGCTCTGGGGCGGATTCGCTGTCGTCGTGGTTATCATGCTGGCCATCGACCTGTTTTTACAGGGGCGTCGCGGCGCTCACACCATGTCCATGAAGCAGGCGGCAAGCTGGTCGCTGGTCTGGGTCACCCTCTCATTACTGTTTAACGCCGCATTCTGGTGGTATCTGGTGCAGACCCAGGGCCGCGCGGTGGCCGACCCTCAGGCGCTGGCGTTCCTCACTGGCTACCTGATCGAGAAATCGCTGGCGGTAGATAACGTCTTCGTCTGGCTGATGCTTTTCAGCTACTTCTCGGTGCCCGCCGCGTTGCAGCGTCGAGTGCTGGTGTACGGCGTTCTGGGCGCGATCGTGCTGCGTACCATCATGATCTTCGCCGGTAGCTGGCTGATCTCCCAGTTTGAATGGCTGCTGTACGTTTTCGGCGCGTTTCTGCTGTTTACCGGCATCAAGATGGCGCTGGCGAAAGAAGATGAAGGCGGGATCGGCGATAAACCGCTGGTACGCTGGCTGCGCAGCCACCTACGCATGACCGACAAGATCGAGAACGAGCACTTCTTCACGCGTAAAAACGGCGTACTGTTCGCCACGCCGCTGCTGCTGGTGCTGATTCTGGTAGAACTGAGCGATGTGATCTTCGCGGTCGACAGTATCCCGGCTATCTTTGCGGTCACTACCGACCCGTTTATCGTACTGACGTCTAACCTGTTCGCCATCCTCGGCCTGCGCGCGATGTACTTCCTGCTGGCAGGTGTGGCGGAGCGCTTCTCGATGCTGAAATACGGCCTGTCGGTGATTCTGGTGTTTATCGGCATTAAGATGTTGATCGTCGATTTCTACCATATCCCTATCTCGGTCTCGCTGGGCGTCGTCGGTGGGATTCTGACATTGACGCTACTCATCAACGCCTGGGTAAATCACCGTCACGATCTAAAAGAAAAGAAAATGTAAATTCTTTCCCGACCGAGGAAGCAACGCCGGGACTCGCCCCTTACCGCCCGGGGCTGGCGTAAATGCCTTACCCGGGCCGCTCCATCTTTTGATTGTCGTCACACGTTGTAAATTATTAGTTAAATAATATGACGTGTGGCGTAAATTTCAGCATTTTATGCTTCCCCAAACGAAGACTTTCCTTATACTCGATCGAGCAAACATATTTTTACATCCAGACATAAACGTAACAAATAATACGTCACTGGAAAGACACAACTCATCACTTTAAGGAATGCAATGATGACGAAACCTTCCGCATCATCCGGTTTTCTCCGTATTCTGACTCAGGGAAGTCTGGTGAAACAGATCCTGGTTGGGCTGATCCTGGGCATTATCCTGGCCCTCGTCTCTAAACCGGCCGCCATTGCCGCTGGCCTACTTGGCACGTTGTTCGTTGGCGCGCTGAAGGCCGTCGCGCCGGTACTGGTCTTGATGCTGGTGATGGCCTCCATCGCCAACCATCAACAGGGCCAAAAAACCAATATTCGCCCCATCCTGTTCCTCTATCTGCTGGGCACATTTGCCGCGGCATTAACCGCCGTGCTGTTTAGCTTCCTGTTCCCGTCCACGCTGCATTTAAGCGCGGCGGCAGAAGATATTGCGCCACCTTCCGGTATCGTCGAGGTGCTGCGCGGCCTTCTGATGAGCATGGTTTCCAACCCGGTGAATGCGCTGCTGAACGCCAACTACATCGGTATTCTGGTGTGGGCGGTTGGCCTGGGCTTTGCGCTGCGCCACGGCAATGAGACCACTAAGAATCTGATCAACGACATCTCTAATGCCGTGACCTTTATGGTGAAACTGGTGATCCGCTTCGCGCCGCTGGGTATCTTCGGTCTGGTCTCTTCCACGCTGGCGACCACCGGCTTTAGCACCCTGTGGGGCTATGCGCAGCTGTTGCTGGTGTTGATTGGCTGTATGCTGCTGGTGGCGCTGGTGATCAACCCGCTGCTGGTGTACTGGAAAATTCGCCGTAACCCGTACCCGCTGGTGATGGCCTGCCTGCGCGAAAGCGGCGTCTACGCCTTCTTCACCCGCAGTTCAGCGGCCAACATTCCGGTGAACATGGCGCTGTGTGAAAAGCTGAATCTGGACAAAGATACCTACTCGGTCTCTATTCCGCTGGGGGCGACCATCAACATGGCCGGTGCGGCGATCACCATCACCGTGCTGACGCTGGCGGCGGTCAACACGCTGGGTATTCCGGTCGATTTACCAACCGCACTGTTGTTAAGCGTCGTGGCTTCTCTGTGTGCCTGCGGGGCTTCCGGCGTGGCGGGCGGCTCACTGCTGCTGATCCCACTGGCCTGCAACATGTTCGGTATCCCTAACGATGTCGCCATGCAGGTCGTGGCCGTGGGCTTTATTATCGGCGTATTGCAGGATTCATGCGAAACCGCGCTGAACTCGTCGACCGACGTTCTGTTCACCGCGGCAGCCTGCCAGGCAGAAGATGCTCGCCTGGAGAAAAACGCGCTCCGTAGCTAATCCCATCTCCCCTCCGCCGTCAGGTGGAGGGGTTTTCTTCCTGTACTTTCTTTTCCACCTTGAACGGGTCGATACCTTTACGCTGCATGCGCCAGAAACGAATGATATTCAGGCCGTTCATCACCAGAAAACTCCCCTCAATCAACGTGCCACCAATCGAGCCAAGCCAGAAGTTGTGAATCACCCAGCAGGCGGTTGAACACCACATCACGCAGCGTACCGTCAGCCCTTTACAGCGAAACAGCGCCCAGGTACTGGCGACGGTCCCGGCAATCGGCAGCAGCTCCATCGCATGCTGCAATTTGCTGAGGCCGAGGATGAGGGTCAGCGCGATAAACACAAACATCACCCAAATACGGCGCGTATAGACCGAAATGAGGGTACGGATGACGTTGAGTTCAGCGCTCATCCCCGCGGGAAACGCGCCCATCAGAAAGAAGTGCACGCCGATAGTGGCGCTGTAGAGTGAAAGCTGAAACTTGAAGCGTCGTTCGTCGCGGTTGATAAAGGTGGTGATACCGATTAAAAACGCCAGAACGCCCACGCCCTGGGCAAGCCAATACGCAGTCATGGAAGGGGATCCCTGTTAAGCATGCATAAAAAAACGGCGCTTCAGAAGATGAAACGCCGTTTTATCGTATCAGATCACATTTTTATTACAACGTGACGCCGCTCTTAAAGATAGCCAGTTCGCGGAAGTCATTACGCTCGTTGCAGGTCTGCTTGCCGTTAGCGAAGTCGACGATGACGTCAACAAACTCTTCCAGCAGTTGCGGCATCGCTTTACCGTGAATCAGTTGGCCCGCGTTGAAGTCGATCCAGTGTTTCTTCTTCTCCGCCAGTTCGCTGTTAGTGGCAATTTTCACCGTCGGCACAAAACCGCCGTAAGGCGTACCGCGACCGGTACTGAACAGCACCATATGACAGCCCGCGCCCGCTAAGGCACTGGTCGCCACCGCGTCGTTACCCGGCGCGCTCAGCAGGTTCAGACCCGGCGTTTTCAGGCGTTCGCCGTAACGCAGAACATCAACCACCTTGCTGGAACCCGCTTTCTGAGTACAGCCGAGCGATTTGTCTTCCAGCGTGGTAATACCGCCCGCTTTGTTACCTGGCGATGGGTTCTCGTAGATCGGCTGGTCGTGGGCAATGAAGTACTGCTTGAAGTCATTGACCATGGTCACCAGCTTGCCGAACGTTTCTTCATCGCGGCAGTGATCCATCAGCAATTGCTCTGCGCCAAACATTTCCGGCACTTCGGTCAGTACCGTGGTACCGCCATTGGCAATCACGTAGTCGGAGAAACGTCCCAGCATCGGGTTGGCGGTAATGCCGGACAGGCCATCGGACCCGCCGCACTCCAGACCAAACTTCAGCTCGCTCAGTTTGCCCGGCTCGCGTTTGTCGTTACGCATCACGTTGTACAGCTGATGGAGATGTTCGATCCCCGCTTCCACTTCGTCTTCCTGGTGTTGGCAGACCATAAAGTGAACGCGTTCAGGATCGAACTCACCAAGGGTTTCGCGGAACGCATCAACCTGGTTGTTTTCGCAGCCCAGGCCCACCACCAGCACGGCACCCGCATTCGGATGGCGCACCATGTTTTGCAGCATGGTGCGGGTGTTGATGTGGTCATCACCCAGCTGTGAGCAGCCGTAGGTGTGGCTGAAGAGATGCACGCCGTCGATACCTTCGGCGTCATTCGTCTCTTTCAGAAAACGATTCTGCATCTGGCGTGCCATCGCGTTGACGCAGCCAACGGTCGGCAGGATCCACAGTTCGTTACGCACCCCTACATCACCGTTCGCGCGGCGGTAAATCTGCACGTCGCGATCGGCCGCTTGGGCAACTTCCGCCTGGAAATCAGGGTGGTAGCTATACGTGTCCAGGTCGCTCAGATTCGTGCGCGTGTTGTGAGCGTGAATATGCTCACCCGCCGCCACGTCCACCAGCGTATGACCGATTGGCAAACCGTATTTAATGACGTTTTCACCTTTCGCGATATCGCGTAAAGCGAATTTATGGCCACGAGAGACCGCCTGGCGCAGGGTTACTGTCTGCCCATCAACGGTGACTTCGGTTCCTTCAGCCAAATCAGCGAGCGCTACCGCGACGTTATCCAGCGCATGGATCTTGATGTATTGCATACCTTCACCCAGACCTTAGTTCAGTTCAATGCCGAAGTAGTCACGCGCATTGTTAAAGCAAATGTTTTTCACCATCTCACCCAGCAGCTGGATGTCGGCAGGCGCTTCGCCCGCGGCAACCCAACGGCCAATCATCTGGCACAGAATACGGCGGAAGTATTCGTGACGAGTGTAAGACAGGAAGCTACGGCTGTCGGTCAGCATACCGACGAAGCGGCTCAGCAGGCCCAGCTGTGCCAGCTGAGTCATCTGACGTTCCATACCGTCTTTCTGATCGTTGAACCACCAGCCGGAACCGAACTGCATCTTGCCCGGCATACCTTCGCCCTGGAAGTTACCGATCATGGTGCCCAGCACTTCGTTATCGCGCGGGTTCAGGCAGTACAGGATGGTTTTCGGCAGCAGATTCTGTTCGTTCTGCTTGCTCAGCAGTTTGGACAGCTCTTCCGCCATCGGACGGTCGTTGATGGAGTCGAAGCCGACATCCGCGCCCAGCAGTTTGAACTGACGCAGGTTGTTATTACGCAGCGCGCCGATGTGGTACTGCTGTACCCATTCGCGACGTGCGTATTCAGCGCCGAGGAACACCAGCACGGCGGTTTTGAACTGCGCAACTTCGTGCTCGCTCAGGGTTTCACCCGCCAGGCGACGCGCCAGGATGCTGTCCAGCTCCGCTTCGTTGGATTCCGCAAACAGGACAACGTCCAGCGCGTGGTCGGACACTTTACAGCCGTGTGCGGCGAAGTGATCCAGACGCTTGGTCAGCGCGGTTTGCAGGTCGGCGAAACGACGGATTTCAGTGTCGGACACTTCGCCCAGTTTAGCCATATAGTCAGCGAAAGTGGCCTGCTCAATGTTGAAGGCTTTATCCGGGCGCCAGCTCGGCAGTACCTTCACGTCGAAAGAACCGTCTTTCGCAATGGTGGCGTGATGTTCGAGAGAATCGATCGGATCATCGGTGGTGCCGGCCATTTTCACATTCATCTGCTTCATGATGCCGCGCGCGGAGAATTTGTCCTGCGCCAGCAGCTCATTGCACTGATCCCAGATTTCATCTGCGGTAGTCGGAGACAGCAGTTTACCCGTAATACCGAACGGGCGACGCAGTTCCAGGTGGGTCCAGTGGTATAACGGGTTCCCGATAGTGTGCGGTACGGTCGCCGCCCACGCGTCAAACTTCTCGCGATCGGACGCGTCGCCGGTACACAGGCGTTCCGCGACACCGTTGGTACGCATCGCGCGCCACTTGTAGTGGTCGCCTTTCAGCCAGATGTCATACAGGTTTTTAAAACGGTAATCTTCCGCAACCTGCTGCGGCGGCAGGTGGCAGTGATAGTCGAAAATCGGCTGGTCTTTTGCGTAGTCGTGGTACAAACGGCGAGCAAATTCGGTGTCTAACAGGAAATCTTCAGTCATAAACGGGGTCATTATCGTCTTCCTCTCAACGAGTGGGTCAGATGTTTATCTGTAATGCCGACAAAGTTATCACACCAATTTCGCCGAACCGAAGATTTTTTCGTGAGTTAGATCAATAAACCTTGACAAAAAATGACAGAAAAATCGCGAAAACGCCCCTGCAAGCCGCGCCACGCCTGGCCTGGCCTATCTACCCCTTAAACTCTATGGAAAATACCTCTTTTGTGACGGTATTCACCTTTTAAAGTTGTATGACAAGTTATCTTGCCCCCGTCGAAACACATTGAACGACGGAATGTATTTGCGATGGTCGATACTGACACCTGATTGAGCGGTACGGATACCGAATTCAGCACACGTACTTACTGGCAAGTTCGGGCCGTACCGGGGAGCACTTCCACGGTAAGCCCTTCGAGAATGACATCCCCCGGCATAACGGGAAGATGGCTGCAGGACTCGCATTTATAACAACACGATGAGGTTTACATGCGTAAAATTAAAGGATTACGTTGGTACATGATTGCACTGGTGACGATGGGCACCGTGCTGGGTTACCTGACACGTAATACCGTGGCGGCAGCCGCGCCAACGCTGATGGCTGAGCTGCACATTTCCACACAACAATATTCATACATCATCGCTGCTTACTCCGCAGCTTACACCGTGATGCAGCCGGTTGCCGGCTATGTTCTGGATATCCTGGGTACCAAAATCGGTTACGCCTTCTTCGCCGTCGCATGGGCTATCTTCTGTGGCGCAACCGCGCTGGCAGGTAGCTGGGGCGGTCTGGCCGTGGCGCGTGGTGCGGTCGGTGCCGCAGAAGCTGCCATGATTCCTGCCGGCCTGAAGGCCAGCTCTGAGTGGTTCCCGGCGAAAGAGCGCTCTATCGCAGTAGGCTATTTCAACGTCGGTTCTTCTATCGGCGGCATGATTGCTCCGCCGCTGGTGGTATGGGCTATCGTGATGCACAGCTGGCAGATGGCGTTCATCATCTCCGGTGCGCTGAGCTTCATCTGGGCCATGTGCTGGCTGGTGTTCTACAAACACCCGCGCGATCAGAAAAAATTAACTGATGAAGAGCGCGAGTACATCATTGGCGGTCAGGAAGCGGCACACCAGACCAACAACGCGAAGAAAATGTCTCCGTGGCAGATCATTCAGACCCGTCGTTTCTGGGGTATCGCCCTGCCGCGTTTCCTGGCTGAACCAGCATGGGGTACCTTCAACGCCTGGATCCCGCTGTTCATGTTTAAAGTGTACGGCTTCGACCTGAAAGAAATCGCCATGTTTGCGTGGATGCCGATGCTGTTTGCTGACCTCGGCTGCGTTATCGGTGGTTACCTGCCGCCGCTGTTCCAGCGCTGGTTCGGCGTGAACCTGATTGTGTCCCGTAAAATGGTGGTTACCATGGGCGCACTGCTGATGATTGGCCCTGGCATGATCGGCCTGTTCACCAGCCCATATATTGCGATTGCTCTGCTGTGCCTCGGCGGCTTCGCTCACCAGTCTCTGTCCGGCGCGCTGATTACGCTCTCTTCTGACGTCTTTGGCCGTAACGAAGTGGCGACCGCGAACGGTCTGACCGGTATGGCGGCGTGGATGGCAAGCACCATGTTTGCCCTGGTGGTGGGTGCGCTGGCTGATACCATCGGCTTCAGCCCGCTGTTCGCCGTACTGGCAATCTTTGACCTGTTAGGCGCGCTGGTTATCTGGACCGTCCTGCAGAACAAGCAGGCTGACGATGGCCAATCCGGCCAGAATCGTCCGGCCCAGCAGGCCACGCAAAACTAATCTGCGACCGAAGTTTGTTTTCGCTCAAGCCGCCTTGATCCAGGCGGCTTTTTTCATGCCAAATTGTGGTGAGTGGCTCGCAAAAGTGGTATAACAAATTCAATCTGCCGTACCCTGCCTGGAGAGTATATGGAAATCGCCGACGCACGTCGCTTATATCAGCAACTTGCCGCTGAGCTGAAAGAACGCATTGAGCAAGGCGTTTACCTTGTGGGCGATAAACTGCCTGCTGAGCGCTTTATTGCCGATGAAAAAAGCGTCAGCCGCACCGTGGTGCGCGAAGCCATCATTATGCTCGAAGTTGAAGGGTACGTTGAAGTTCGCAAAGGCTCCGGCATCCACGTTATCTCCAATCAGCCGAAGCATCATCAGGCGCCGGACGAAAACCTGGAGTTCGCTAACTACGGGCCGTTCGAGCTGCTGCAAGCGCGCCAGCTCATTGAGAGCAACATCGCTGAATTTGCCGCCACCCAAGTCACCAAGCAGGACATCATGAAGCTGATGGAGATCCAGGAAAAAGCGCGCAAAGAGAAATGCTTCCGCGACTCCGAGTGGGATCTCCAGTTCCACGTGCAGGTCGCCCTGGCGACGCAGAACACCGCGCTGGCCGCGATCGTTGAAAAAATGTGGACCCAGCGTGTGCATAACCCGTACTGGAAGAAGCTCCACGACCATATCGACGCCCGAACCGTCGATAACTGGTGCGACGATCACGACCAAATCCTCAAGGCGCTCATTCGCAAAGATCCGCACGCGGCGAAGATTGCCATGTGGCAGCATCTGGAAAACACCAAGCTGATGCTGTTCAACGAAACCAGCGATGATTTCGAGTTCAACGCCGACCGTTACCTGTTCGCCGAAAACCCGGTCGTTCACCTCGATACCGTCGCCATCGGCGGTAAATAAATCGTTCTTTTTTTCGACAAGGCTTGCCTGACTTTCTGTGTGGGTAAGCCTTTGTAAATCCCCTAGCCTCTCTCCGCACGAAACCGCAAAATCAATCTGCAACAAATTGCAATTTCTATGACGTGAAACCACGCCGTTTGTTACAATTGCGTGCATTTTGTCGTTTCGACATTGAGTAAAAGATTATTTCGCCAAAACAGGGACTGTTCAGCGCGTATTTACCGCGATGCTATTAAAATAGAAACAGAGAAGACGTCGCAGCGCGTTCAGGCATTACGTTAATCGATGTACCAGGAATCATGAATGGAACTACTAACCCAACTGTTAAATGCCTTATGGAGCCAGGATTTCGAGACGCTCGCAAATCCCTCGATGATCGGCATGCTCTATTTTGTCTTGTTTATGATCCTGTTTCTGGAAAACGGGCTGCTGCCTGCCGCCTTCCTGCCGGGCGATAGCCTGCTGGTGCTGGTTGGCGTACTCATTGCCAAAGGCGCGATGGGCTTCCCGCAAACGATATTTCTCCTGACGGTCGCCGCCAGCCTCGGCAGCTGGATTGGCTATATCCAGGGCAACTGGCTGGGCAATACGCGTATCGTCCAGAACTGGCTATCGCATCTTCCCGCCCATTATCACCAGCGCGCGCACCATCTGTTCCATAAGCATGGTCTGTCTGCCCTGCTGGTTGGCCGCTTTATCGCTTTTGTCCGCACCCTGCTGCCGACCATCGCCGGGTTGTCCGGGCTCAACAACGCGCGCTTCCAGTTCTTTAACTGGATGAGCGGCCTGCTGTGGGTTTTGATTCTGGTCTCGCTGGGTTTCCTGCTCGGTAAAACGCCGGTCTTCCAGAAATATGAAGACGCGCTGATGTCCTGCCTGATGCTGCTACCGGTAGTGCTGCTGGTCTTTGGACTGTGCGGTTCGTTAATCGTGATGTGGAAGAAAAAATACGGTAATCGAGGATAATCATGGCGTCGAACCGCATTCAGCTTCGCCGGTTTGCATTGAGCCTGAGCATCATGCTGATGTTGTGCATGCTGCTCTGGATGTGGGCCGCGCTGCAGCGTGAAGAGTCCACGCTCGCGATTCGCCCGATTAGCCAGGCCAGCATGCCTGATGGTTTCTCCATCTCGCACCACCTGGATGCCAACGGCATTCGTTTTAAAAGCATTACCCCGCAGAATGACTCGCTGTTGATTACCTTTGAATCCAGCGAGCAAAGCGCAGCGGCGAAGCGCGTGCTGGATAGCACCCTACCGCACGTCTACGTTGTCGCTCTACAGGATGAAGACAACGATCCGCAAAGCTGGCTGTCACGACTGCGTGACACCTCACATCGATTTGGCTAAAAACTTCCAGGAATCTGAATAATTTCACTTACTTTGGTGATTTAGTCTTTTACTTACTATGCTTAGTATTGTGGGTGCCGTCTCGGTACTCACCTACTGGGAAAAGTACATTCCAGATGTACTGTGCAAAATGGAAGATGAATACATGAAATACCGCATCGTACTTGCGCTTACTCTCGCTTGTCTTAGCGCGAGCGCAGCAGCAACATCACTCTGCCAGGAAAAAGAGCAGGACATTCAGCGTGAGATTGGTTATGCCGAGAAGCATAACAATCAGAACCGTATCAACGGCCTTAAAAAGGCGCTGAGCGAGGTGAAAGCCAACTGTACTGATAGCAAGCTTCGCGCCGATCATCAGGAAAAGATCGCTGAGCAGAAGGACGAAATTCGCGAGCGCGAGCAGGATCTGCGAGACGCGAAGCAGAGCGGCGATGCGGAAAAAGTGGCTAAACGCGAGCATAAGCTGCAGGAAGCCAAAAAAGAACTTAACGCGCTGGAATCACGCGCGTATTGAGTGTGTGGAACCCCAACAGGAGAGAGACGATGGCTAAAGATTCAACCTCAGATCAGTTACGTGCAGAGCTGAAAGCCCTGTCAGATACTCTGGAAGAAGTCCTGAACGCTTCCACCGATAAATCCAAAGAAGAGTTGAGCAAACTGCGCAGCAAAGCGGAAAGCGCGCTGAAAGAGAGCCGCGACCGTCTGGGCGAAACGGGCGATGCCATTGCGAAGCAGACCCGCGAAGCGGCGGCGAAAGCCGACGGCTACGTCCGCGAAAACCCGTGGACCGGTGTTGGCATTGGCGCCGCTGTCGGCCTGGTGCTGGGCGTACTGCTGACGCGCCGTTAAGCATGAGTGATTCTCAGCACGCGCAGGGTCCCGGGAAAAACGTCCTCGGCATTGGTCAGCGCATTCTCACCTTGCTGGTTCAGATGGTTGAAACGCGACTCCGCCTGGTGGTCGTCGAGCTGGAAGAGGAGAAAGCCAACCTCATCCAGCTGCTGTTAATGGCAGGGTTAACCCTGCTGTTTACCGCTTTCGGCCTGATGAGCCTGCTGGTGTTGATTATGTGGGCGGTCGACCCGCAGTATCGTTTACACGTGATGATTGCCACCACCGGCACGCTGCTGCTGTTGGCGCTGATTGGCGGCATCTGGACCCTTCGCAAGGCCCGACGTACCACGTTACTGCGACATACGCGCCACGAGCTGGCCAACGACCGCGCCCTTCTTGAGGATGAAGAGCCATGATGAGCCCACGTCAGGAACGGGAACAGCGCAAAGCGTTTCTGCTGCGCCAGATTCAGCAGCAGCGGCTGGATCTCAGCGCAGGTCGCCGCGACTGGCTGGATGTCACACAGGTTTACGATCGCGGCTGGAGCCGTCTCGTCAGTCTGCGCTCGTGGGTGATGGTCGCCAGCAGCGCCATGGCCGTGGTGTCGCTGCGCCACCCTCGCTTCCTGGTGCGCTGGGCGCGACGCGGCATTGGCGTCTGGAGCACCTGGCGAATGGCAAAGAGCCTGCTGCGCAAAGCAGGCTGATTCGGCAGCTTTCTCACAACATAAAGCCCCGTAGACAGCACGCAGATACGGGCTTTTTCTGCTGTTCATACTTTCGATCCTGTCAGCGTTTGCTGTCACAGGACAGGCATTCCTGCTCCCCTCTGTCCGTCACCGCCTCCACCGCCAGACCTCATTGCTCAGATTCTTTGAAGAAGTTCAACAGTTTTCCTTGCTAACAATTGCCATACGTCGCAGTTATATTTCTCTCCATCGACAGCAGCAACGCGCTATCGACGTGTAAATGCTGAATAAATTGGTTTAACTACCCGCAAGGTTCTCTGGAGAGAAAGATGAAAAAATTAGAAGATATCGGTTTCCTGGTTGCTCGTATTCTGATGCCAATTCTGTTTATCACAGCTGGCTGGGGCAAAATCACCGGGTATGCGGGTACACAGCAGTACATGGAAGCGATGGGCGTCCCAGGGTTCCTGCTGCCGCTGACCATCCTGCTTGAGTTTGGCGGCGGTCTGGCAATCCTGTTCGGTTTCCTGACCCGTACCACCGCGCTGTTCACCGCAGGCTTCACCCTGC